>JANYGV010000225.1 GCA_025359285.1 Burkholderiales bacterium | reverse complement strand
GGTTTCACCACGGGAATACGATGGAGATCCGCTAATTTTTCAACGCTGTCGAACCAGATATTCTCAGTCGGGTTGTTGTCATGGGTGACCACCATCGCGATTTCCACACCGTGCGCCAGCAATACCTGCATGCAGCGAACACCGACGTTGTGGTACGCGAAGACGACGGCTCGTGCCGCGCGAACGCGCTCGGCATCAGTCCGCTCGCCTGCAGCCTGGCTTGCAACATCGGTCACTTGGTTTCATCCTGCTGTTCCAGCACGGCATCAATCATGTAGCGTGGCCGCAGACGCACTTGTTCATAGATTCGACCGACGTATTCGCCGAGCAAACCGATCCCGAACAGCGTAATTCCGATCAGAAAAAACGCGATTCCGAACAGCGTGAATAATCCTTCGGCCTCAGGGCCGACGATCAAGCGTCGGATGGCCAGGAACACCACAAAGCCGATCGACAAGAATGAGATGGCGATGCCGATAAATGAAAAAATCTGGAGCGGCTTGGTGGAAAACCCGGTCATCAAATCAAAATTAAGCTGGATCAGCGCGTAAAGCGAATATTTGGATTCGCCTGCGAAACGTTCTTCGTGTGCCACTTCAATTTCGACCGGGCGGTGTGCGAAAGAATAGGCCAGTGCCGGGATATAGGTACTGATGTCGCGGGTTTGATTGATCGCCTGCACAATCGCGCGGCTATAGGCGCGGAGCATACAGCCTTGGTCAGTCATTTTGATATGGGTGATGCGTTCCCGTGTTTTATTCATGGCCCGCGACGCAACACGTCGCCACAGCGAATCTTGACGTAATTTACGAATCGTGCCAACGTAATCATGGCCTTGGTCCATTGCGGCCAACAAGTTGCCAATTTCTTCCGGGGGGTTCTGCAAATCCGCATCCAGCGTGACAATCCGCTCGCCACGGCAATGCTCAAAGCCCGCCATGATGGCCATATGCTGGCCGTAGTTTCCTTTAAATAGCACCACCCGCGTGACATCAGGACGCGCCTGAAATTGCTCACGCAACAGCGCCGCAGATCGATCCGCAGACCCATCATTGATAAAAATAATTTCGTAGGAAATATTTAATTTATCGAGCGCAGGGTAAAGACGCGAGAACAACTGCGCCAAGCCGAGTTCCTCGTTATAAACCGGGATGACTACGGACAAGTTGATTGACGACGCATCTGTCGCAGCGGCGTTCATTTAGCACTTTCGCGTAAAAGTCGAACCAGCGCATTGCAGACACGTTCCACGTCGGCGAGCGTCACGCCCGCGTGTAGCGGCAGCGTCACCGTTTCACGTGAAATACGTTCAGCGTGGGCAAATTCGCCTTCGTGATGGCCACGGGCCTTACCCCGGAACAGGGTAGTCAAATGCATGGCCTCGTACGAAACGCCGATGCCGATATTTTCTTTATGCATGGCGTCGATAAATTGTTTGCGGGTGATGCTCATTTTAGCGAGCGGCAGCAATACGCAAAACATGTTCCAGCTATGACCGCGTTCTCCACCGGTATACGCCTTGGCGGGCAGGCCAAGCCCCAGCGATTCTGCAATACTTTCAAGCTCGGCAAAATAATGTGCCGCCAGTTTTTGGCGATGAGCGCACCATTCATCAAGATGCGCCAGTTGATCCAAGCCGAGGCGCGCCGACACATCGCTCATATTAAATTTTCCGCCCGCCACGGTGATGTCGCGCGTGCCATCCGCCAAGCGCGAAATACCGTGAAAACGATGTATTTCTGCGCGTTGGGCTTCACGCTCATCGCCAAAAATAGCGGCACCGCCTTCGATGGTGGTCATATTCTTGTTTGGGTGAAAACTAAAAGTAGCAATATCGCCAAATGCGCCTACTGGTAAGCCTCTCCATGTAGATCCAATCGCTAACGCGGCATCCTCAATCACCCGCAATTTATGTTTGTTAGCAATCGCGTAGAGGCGATCCATATCGCATGGCAGGCCCGAAAAATGGGTTGGCACAATCGCCTTGGTGTTAGGCGTAATCGCGCGCTCCACTTGGTCGAGATTGATATTTCGCGTGGTCAAATCACAATCAACAAAAACTGTTTTGGCGCCGACTTTCTCAATCATGTTGCCGACGGAAAAAAACGTCATCGCTGAGGTAATCACTTCGTCGCCGGCACCAATGCCGCAGACCTCAAAGGCGACTTCCATCGCGGCAGTGGCAGACGTAAAAACCCGAGTAGGGCGGCCACCGTGATATTTTGATAACGCGGCTTCAAATTCCGCCACCCGCGGCCCGCTGGTGAGCCAGCCCGATAGCAAGGTTTGCTTGACGGCTTCGGCCATCGCATCATCAATAATGGGCCCGGCAAATTTGATGTAGTTCATATTACGTGGTTCGTTTTAGATAGTTCATTTCGCGTTGTTTGTATCAAGTTGCCACCAAGTTGCCGTCAAGTGAGATCAAGCTGCCGACCGGGCGACCAAGTAAACGCCAATAACAATCACGCCGATGCCGATCAGTTTTTGTGCATTCAGTGATTCGCCAAACAGCCAATAGGCGGCGAATGCGTTGACGATATAACCAATCGACAACATCGGATAGGCCACGCTCACCGATACACGCGAGAGCGCCATGATCCATACCACCACGCTGATGCCATAGCAGGCAAGGCCGCCGAGAATCGGTAATTGCGTGGCGAGCTTTATGCCCACGGGCACGGCGTTATCGAGTGAAAATTGAAATTCGCCGACGCGCGTGACGCCTGCCTTAAGGAGGAGTTGTGCGGCGGCATTTAGCAGTACGCCGGTCAGAATGAGTGCAAAACTGGTCAGGTTCAAAGTGATTTATTCAGGCTCGGTTTTTTTAATCGCAATGCGGCGTGCGTCTTGGTAAATGATTTCAAAATTGATGCCCATTGCTTTCAGCTCATTTACGGCGTCAGGCTGAATTATAGCGATTGCCGGGCCTGCCATGCTCCAAGCCGCAGGCAATTCTCTGATGCTCGCAATATGTTTCGCGGGTTCCGCCTTTTGGCCCATCTCGAATTCGTCAACGTAGTCCACTAAGGTTAGCGTGCGTTTTAGATAAAACGGCAGCGATTGGTCGTAAATTTTGATCGCATACAGGCGAGTTTCTGGGGTGAGATGCTGCTTGATTGCTTCTGCCACCGCGTAACTTAATTTTTTCGGCGCAATATCGTCAAACCCGCGCGCGGCCAGTCCCGTCAGTAGACAGGTCGCAACCGACATGATGATTACGCCCGACGATCTTTTGTGCTGCCGAAACATCCAGAATGCAATCAACACTGCAAATGCCCAAACCAGCAGTCCGGCAATGATAAAGCTGCCCATCGCCGCGTAAGTTTTCCATGCGGCGAACGCGCCGCCCAGCGCCAACGCCAACGTGGGCAACGAAAACCAGCCAAGTAATTTAGTTTCCGCGTGTTTAAGATAAGCGCCAATGACAAGAGCCAACGCCGGGAAGATGGGCAAGATATAGCCGGGCAGTTTTGAGCTGGATATTGAAAAGAAAAACAGTACAAACGCACTGAATATCAGCACGAATCGTAGCGGCAGGAAGGTCGAACCATCGGGCTTGCCAATGCGCAGCCCACTGTTGCGCCAGCCGTTTAGGATCGCGGGAAACAGCGCTAATCCCCATGGCATGAAGCCCAGAAAAGTGATGGCAACAAACGTCCACCAGGGGCCTTCGCGCCGATGCGTGTTGCTCAGAAATCGCTCAAAATGTTCGTGGATGAAAAAGAAGTGCGGAAATTCCGGATTTTGCAGCGATACCATCGCGAACCACGGAACCGTGATGACGAAAAAAAGCAGCAGACCATAGAACCACTCGAGCTTCGCCAGCAATCGCCAATCGCGTTGTATCACCCAATAAAAAAATATCGCCGCGGACGGGAAAACGATGCCAATCAAACCTTTCGATAGTACGGCAAACGCCATTCCTGCCCATGCGATTAGCATCCAGCGCCGCCGCGATGAGGTGTTGTCAGCCGATTGCGCCAGCAGGAATCCGCATACGCCTAGCGTCATCCAGAAGGTGAGGCCTATATCGAGGGTGATGACTTGCGTGAATGCCGTGAAATACCACGATCCCACCAGTGCGAGGACGGCGTAGATGCCCGACTCTGCGCCGAGCAGGCGAGAACCCGTATAGCCGATGAGAAAAATACAACCCAGTGCGCATAAAAATGTATACAGCCGCGCACTGAATTCGTTTTCGCCCAGCAACTTAAATGCGGCTGCGGTCGCCCAATATTGCATGGGCGGTTTTTCAAAATATTTGAGGCCGTTTAAGCGTGGTGTGACAAAGTCATTCGACTGCGCCATTTCGCGTGAAATTTCGGAGTAGCGGCCTTCGTCTGGATCGGCTAGTCGGCGTGTACCCAGCTCGCTCAGCATCAACAACGTCAGTGCGAAGGCGAGAATGAGGAGGAAGGAGCGCGAAATCGAGTTCATGGTTGGGCAACGGTAAATGACAAGAGACGATGCGCGAGTTTACCGGCAAATAGTCACCACTATATTCGCACTAAATTATCTGCTGGCAGCGTGAGATTCGCTCGCCTGTCCTTTACATTGCCTGATATCTAGCGAACTAACTCACTAACTTGCCTTGAGCAAAACCAGTACCGCGCCTGCGCCGCCGTCGCCGGGTCCCGCATCACAAAACGCCAATACCTCGTCGCGCTGCGAAAGCGATAAACGCACTTTGTTGCGCAACAGCGGCACGTTGTTGACCGACCGCGTGCCTCGTCCGTGAATAATGCGCACACAGCGCAAGCCGTTGTGCCGCGCATGCGCCAAAAAACGAGCCAATTCGTCTCGCGCCAGCATCGTGGTGTGGCCATGCAAATCGAGTTCAGACTGAATCGCCCAATGCCCGCGTTTCAATTTTTTCAGCACATCGCGGCCCAAGCCGTTGCGCAAAAACGTGATGTTGTCGCCCGTATCCACGTCTCCATCCCAGCCCGACGTGTCTTTTAATAATTCAGAGGGCACCGCCGCTTCATCGGCCATGCGTTGCGCAGCGATCGGTTTGGGGCGCGGTTTTTGCAACTCCGCGCGAGCCTCCAATTTAATCGGCACCACGCCGTCCGCTGCCATTTCAGCGCGAAAAAGAGCGTCCTCCATCAAGTCTGGTGACGTGCTTGATGGCTTGGCGGGATGCTTGGGCGGTTTTGAAGCCATAGAAGGATTGACGCTAAACACTGCGCTAGGCGGGCATCTTCAAGCATAAATGCCTGTAAACACCCGTCCGGCTTGGTGCCTGTCAGCGCAGAGATTCCAAATACCGATCCGCATCCAGCGCCGCCATACAACCGGTGCCTGCGCTGGTGACCGCTTGGCGATAGACGTGATCTTGCACGTCGCCTGCTGCAAAAACGCCGGGAACAGAGGTGGCCGTGGCATCGCCAGACAAACCGCCTTTGGTGATGATGTAGCCGCCCTTCATTTCTAACTTGCCTTCAAAAATTTCGGTGTTCGGTTTGTGGCCGATGGCGATGAAGCAGCCTTTGAGCGCCAGGTCGGTAGTCACGTCGGTCGCGCTAGATTTCACGCGCACACCGGTCACACCGGTCTTATCGCCGAGCACCTCGTCGAGCGTGTGATTCCACATGATCGTGACTTTGCCTTCTTTTTCCTTTGCGAATAACCGATCAGCAAGAATTTTTTCCGAGCGGAATTTATCGCGGCGATGAATCACCGTGACGTGTCTGGCGATATTCGATAAATACAGCGCTTCTTCCACTGCGGTATTGCCGCCGCCAACCACGCAAACATCCTGATTTTTATAGAAAAACCCATCGCAGGTGGCGCAGCCGGAGACGCCTTTGCCCATGAAATCTTCCTCTGATTTGAGGCCCAAATACTGAGCCGATGCGCCGGTAGAAATAATGAGCGCATCGCAGGTGTAGGTGGCTGAATCGCCGATCATTGAGAATGGTTTGTTGTTGAAATCCACCGTATGAATATGATCAAAGATAACGTTGGTATCGAAACGTTCGGCATGTTTCAAAAAACGTTCCATCAAGTCGGGACCCTGTACCCCGTCCGCGTCTGCGGGCCAGTTTTCGACATCCGTGGTCGTCATCAATTGACCGCCCTGCGCCATACCGGTAATCAACACCGGCTTTAAATTGGCCCGTGCGGCATAGACAGCAGCGGTATAGCCAGCGGGGCCAGAGCCCAAAATGATGAGCGGATGGTGTTGGGTGGACATATTCGACTTTCATGATGGTTGATTGGTATAAAACGTAGCGGGCAGCAATTAATCGTATTTTAGCAAAGGTGATTGTGCTTACCGATTGAATATTTATATGGGGACGATTTAGCGCGCTGCAAAGGAAGCCAATTTTTTTGGTTTGCATGTTGTGATTGCGGGCAGATGATTACGCGCGGCCGTGCATGATCCCGCATGATTCAGGATGAGGCAGCAGTTATGCGACAATTGACATAGTTGATAAAAACGTACTACCCGCGCCGTTAAGAGCAAATGTGCAGCAGCCAAAATGCAAAAAAGCAGCCATAGGAGTATTCATGTTACGTTCCATTCCGCTTTTTAAAGATTTGACCGATGAAGACCTGCTCGTGATTAATGATCACACGGTCGAAAAATCAGTCCCAAAAAATACGGTGGTTTTGACCGAAGGTACGGTAGGTGATTCGCTTTACGCGATTATCACGGGCCGCGTGAAAGTATTCATAGGCGACGAGGATGGTCGCGAAATTATCCTGAAGTTTTTGGGGCCCGGTGATTTTTTTGGCGAAATGTCCATGATCGACAGTCAGCCGCGCTCGGCCTCGGTGTCGGCGGTAGAGCCCTGTGTTTTTCGGGTGCTCTCGCAGAATGGTTTTCAGGAATGTTTGACTCGTTCGCCCCGCATTTCCTCGCAGGTCATGCAAGCGCTGGCGCGTCGATTGCGTGAGGCAGACCGCAAAATTTCCACGCTCGCCTTGATGGACGTATATGGCCGCGTTGCCAATACGCTGCTCGAATTAGCGATCAATCATGAAGGCAAATTGGTAGTGGGTGAAAAATTATCGCAGCAGGATATCGCCAACATGGTCGGTGCGTCGCGCGAGATGGTGAATCGCATTTTGAAAGATTTATCCGAGCGCGGCTACATCACCATTGAATCAAAAACGATCACCATCCATGACGAGAAATTGCCGCCGTCGTTTTAGCCTGACCTGAAGCGCTCCGAAACGGGGAACGCGTGCGCAGCGACGCTATAATTGCAGCCATGAGTGCTAATCCCCGACATCCTTCCCGCGACGCTGAACTCGTTGATGATCTTTCTGACGACGAACGGCCGGCGGCTTTACGCGTGAGAGGCAGTGCGCAAACCAGCGCCCGCATCGGCGCTTCATCAGCCGAGACTCCAGCATCTGCGCGCCTTCCAAGGCTTTTACGAGAAGCGGGCTGGATTGTTTTTCTGGCGCTGGGCATTTATTTCGCATTAATTTTTATTACCCACGTTGGCACGGACGCAGGCTATTTTTTTAGTGGCAATGGCACCGTTGGCGTTACAGGTGAGGCGGTCATCAACAAGGGCGGCGTGACCGGCGCATGGCTGTCGGATTTTCTGCTCGGACTTTTTGGGTTATCCGCATGGTGGTTTGTTGCGCTGATGGGCTTTGCGGTGGTGCGTCTGTTTCGTCGCGTGGAGTCATGGAGCATGTTCCATCGTCAGAGCACCGCGATTGCGCTGATGGGTTTTGTGGTGTTGCTGATATCGTCGAGCGCATTGGAAGCGCTGCGTTTATATAGCCTGAAAGCGTCGTTACCGAATGGTGCGGGCGGCTGGATCGGCTCTGGCATCGCCCATGGCTTTGAAACGGGACTGGGCTTTGTCGGCGGCACTGTTTTGCTACTGGCCTTGTGTGCTGGCGCATTCAGTGTGTTTACCGGATTGTCGTGGATTCGATTGTCTGAAAAAATCGGCGCAGGTGTTGAGGGAATTTATAACCTGATCCGCGGCAAAATCGAGGCCAAACGTGACCGCGAAGTCGGCGAACAAGCCGTTGCCGAACGCGAAGTTAAAGTCGAAGAATTCAAGCGCATTATCGAAGATCATCCGCCGATCCGCATTGAAGCGACCGTGCTGGAAGTTCCGCAATCGGATCGCGTGGTGCGCGAGAAACAGCAAACCTTATTTGCCGATTTGCCGGATTCGCCATTGCCACCGTTGGCGCTGCTCGATCCGCCCGATAAAGTGGTGGAGCGTCCATCGGCTGAAACGCTGGAATTCACGTCTCGCTTGATTGAACGCAAATTGATGGATTTTAATGTCGCGGTAAAAGTCGTGGCCGCGAATCCGGGGCCGGTGATTACGCGTTATGAAATCGAGCCCGCGGTCGGCGTCAAAGGCTCGACCGTGGTGAATCTGGCGCGCGACTTGGCGCGCGCGCTATCGGTGACGAGCATTCGGATCGTGGAAACCATTCCCGGCACGTCCCACATGGGCTTGGAGCTACCGAATCCGAAGCGTGAGATCGTGCGGCTTTCGGAGATTTTGGGCTCGACTGTTTATGGCGATATGCATTCGAAGCTGGCAAGTGCGATGGGCAAAGATATCGCCGGCCGCCCCGTGGTGGCGGATTTGGCGCGGATGCCGCATGTGCTGGTGGCGGGCACCACTGGTTCGGGCAAATCGGTGGGTATTAACGCGCTGATTTTGTCGCTGGTTTATAAAGCGACCGCGAACGAAGTACGGCTGGTGCTGATCGACCCGAAGATGCTGGAATTATCGGTTTACGAGGGCATTCCGCATTTGCTGGCCCCGGTTGTGACTGATATGAAAAACGCCAGTTATGCCTTGAGCTGGTGCGTGGCGGAAATGGATCGCCGCTATAAATTGATGTCCGCCGTCGGTGTTCGCAACCTCGCCGGTTACAACACCAAAGTACGTGAGGCTAAAGAAAAGGGCGTGCCGCTGACGCATCCGTTTTCGTTAACGCCGGACGCGCCAGAACCGCTCGAACCGTATCCGTTGATCGTGGTGGTGATTGACGAATTGGCCGATATGATGATGGTGGTCGGTAAAAAAGTGGAAGAGCTGATTGCCCGCCTAGCGCAGAAAGCGCGTGCCTCCGGCATTCATTTGGTGCTGGCGACCCAGCGGCCCAGCGTGGACGTCATTACCGGCCTGATTAAAGCCAATATTCCCACCCGCGTGGCGTTTCAGGTGTCGAGCAAAATTGATTCTCGGACTATTCTTGATCAGCAGGGCGCTGAGGCCTTATTGGGGCAGGGCGATATGTTATATCTGCCGCCAGGCTCCGGCATGCCCACGCGCGTGCATGGCGCGTTTGTGAGCGATGCGGAAGTACATCGCGTGGTCGAATTCCTCAAACGTCAGGGCGAGCCACAATACATCGACGGTATTTTTGATCCGCCGGAAGAGGCAATGCTTGACGGCGGCGGTGCGAGCGGGCCCGGCAACGGCAGTGGTGGCGAGGCTGATCCGCTATACGATCAAGCGGTCACGATCGTTTTACAAAACAAAAAAGCCTCAATTTCGCTGGTGCAACGACATCTTCGCATCGGCTACAACCGTGCCGCGCGGCTGCTCGAAGATATGGAAAAATCGGGGCTGGTGACGTCGATGCAGTCGAACGGTAATCGCGAAATTATTGCGCCGAATCGGGAGCACTAAGGGTATGTCGACGCTGCGTTAGAACGACATTGAAGCTGATTTAACGTTGCTTTTTGCTGATTTTTTGCGGCGGTCAGCCCGTTGTAACCGCCTCGCGTTATTTGGATTAGAGCTGAGCTGTTAATTGTTACAGGCGCGGCCCACCTATTTATTTTTCTCAACATAAAAATCCACCATGAAACTTATCTTCAAAAGTACGGCGCGATTCTTCACCACTCTCGCCGTCGCCATGATCACCATCAGTCCCGCTGCAACATCTTTGGCGTATGCCAATGCGATGGCGGATTTTCGTGGCTTCATGATCGGGGCGCAATCGGCGCGCGCTGAATTTTCGCAAACCGCGTTCGACGCCAAAGGCAAGGCCACGCAGCAAACGAAGGGGACGTTGGCGTTCTCTCGCCCTGGAAAATTTCGTTTTCAGTACGAAAGACCTGCGCAAACTATCGTGAGCGATGGCAGCAAAGTGTGGTTTTTTGATCAGGATTTAAATCAGGTCACGATTCGAAAAGTGGAGAAGGCATTTGCTGCAACCCCGGCTGCATTGTTAGCGGGCAAGGCCGACGTTGAAGCTGCGTTCACGCTGGTGGCGGGCGGGGAATCTGAAAGCATGGACTGGGTCATTGCCGAGCCAAAATCCAAGGAAGCCGGGATCGAAAAAGTTCGGCTGGGATTTGTTAAAAATCAGCTCGGCGCAATGGAATTGTTTGACTCATTCGGAAATCGCACGCGCCTCACATTCACCAAGCTTGAGCGTAATGCCAAGATTGATCCTAAAGAATTTACTTTTTTGCCGCCTAAGGGTGCTGATGTAGTGTCGGAATAACGTGAGTGCAGAAGTCGCGATTTAGGGTTATTCCACCGTCGCTTTTTGTGGACGCTGCAGCGAGCCATCGTCACCAATCAGCCGCTCGATTCTGGCGTACACCTCGGCGCGAGAGAATGGTTTTTTCATGAAGTCATCGGCACCAATCCGCTGCACGTAAAATTCCTCAATCGCGGCTTCATTGCCACTCATGACGATAATCGGAATTTCACGCGTGATTTCATTCTGACGCAGTTTGCGCAGCGCCGTAAACCCATTCATGCCCGGCAAAATGAGATCGAGAAAGATGATATCGGGCATATCGTTGATCGCCATTTGAATGCCTGTTTCTGCTTCCAGCGCTTCGAGAATAATATGCTTGCTTTGCTGCGTCAGCATGTTGCGCAGCGCCGCGATAATGGTGGGCGAATCATCAATTACCAAAATTCGCGTCCCCAGGTGCGGATCCTTGCGCGGCTTGGTACGGCGCTCATGTTGAGCGTCGTCGCCATTGTTGAGTGCGGTGGGTGGACGTTTGAAAAAACTAAAAAATCCCATCGGTTCTATCCCTTTATTTTTATTGACTTCCGGTTTAGCAATGATGACTAAAGGGAATTAAAAGTAGTGCGGCCAGGCTGCCTAACAGTGCGTGCATCCATAGTGTAAGCGGGCAGTGTGAATGAACGGCGGATAATTTTCAAACGCATATGTTTTTTTATTCACAATTGTAAGGTGCAAGCGGGGCGTGTATCTTAGCGCTAAAAGGTCTGAAGAGGCGCTCTAGCGCTTGAGTTTGATTTTATCCAAAGCATCAGACGGCACAAAATTAAACAGCGCAAAAAATCTCTCGCGTCAGGGTAATCATCTTCAGAATTCGCGGATCGCCGATGCTGTAATACATCTTGGTGCCGTGCCGGCGGCCGGTGATCATGCCACAGGCTTTCAGAATACCCAGGTGTTGGGAGATGTTGCTTTGGGTGGTGCCAACAGCGTCGACGATCTCTTGCACAATTAGCTCGCCGGATGACAGCAGGCAGAGAATTTTTATCCGCATCGGGTGGGACATAGCCTGCATGGCCACCGCGGCTTGTTCAATATTTTCAGATTTGCCGATCAGTGCAAAAATATCCATCGGCACATCGTTAACCGGCAGACTCTTTTTCACCGTGCGTTTTGAAACCGGCTGGGCTGCGTGGTCATTATCGGTGGCGCGTTTTTTGGTTGTGACGTTTGCCATGGTTTTTTGCGAGTAACAACTAGCTGGTTAGATTACTTGACAAAGTCATGCATTGTCTATTAGGCTTGGCTTATATTAGTAATAGCTAATGTATAAAACTATGATTGTATCGACACCTGCACTCGTCAACACCCGCACTCGTCAACACCTGCACTCGCCAACACCCAACGCATCAAAACGAATACACGGCAACATGATCGTATGACCGGCTGGAGGAGAATTTAGTGGCAGAAGAATTACCAACCCGCGACGGTTCAAATGACGTATCCACTGGTGATCATTCCCAACCTGCTAAGCCGGGTCGCCTCCTGCGCGCGCCGGAAGGTTTTTTAAGTCCTGCGCAGATTGCTGATGTGGCCGCGGGCCGTCGCGATTTTTTAAGAAATGCCTTTGTTTCGGCTACTGGCGCCGCAACGGTGCTTGCAAACATGCCAGCACGAGCCGCCAGCGCTTCGGACGCATTAAGCGCGCAAGCGGCGGGCGACCCTAACATTCTTGAATTGCCCGAGCACTCCAGAGGTCTGGGCCAAGGGGTGGCGACGCGAGGGTACGGCGTGCCTTCGGTGTGGGAACGCAACCTCCAACGCCGTGAGAGCCCAGGCTTGACGCGAGTGGCTGCGGCCGGGGTCTCGTTTACGCCGCTGCAAGGGCTGTTTGGCATCATCACCCCGAGTGGGCTGCATTTCGAGCGTCATCATCAGGGCTGGTGGGATATTGACCCTTCAAAACATCGTTTTATGATCAACGGACTGGTTAAAAATCCCAAGGTCTACACGATGGATGACCTGATGCGGCTGCCATCGGTTTCGCGCATGCATTTTATCGAGTGTGGCGCGAATACCGGCATGGAATGGGGCAATGTCGCGGTGCCGACCGTGCAGTATTCACACGGCATGATGAGCTGCGCCGAGTTCACGGGTGTGCCGTTGTCGGTGCTGCTGGACGATTGCGGGTTTGACAGCATCAATGGCAAATTTATTCTCGCCGAGGGCGCGGACGGATCAGGCATGGCGCGGACGATTTCGATGGCGCGCGCTTTGGATGATGGCATGGTTGCATATGCGATGAATGGTGAAATGTTGCGCCCGGAAAACGGCTATCCGCTACGTTTGGTGGTGCCCGGTGTGCAGGGCGTGTCATGGGTGAAATGGCTGCGGCGCATCGAGGTGGGCGACATGCCCTATGCGACCAAGGACGAGACGCTACATTACGTTGATTTGATGCCCGATGGCACCCACCGCCAGTACACCTCGATTCAGGAATGTAAAAGCGTGATCACCTCGCCTTCTGGAGGGCAAAAGCTGATCGACAAAGGCTTTTTCAATATTACCGGGCTGGCGTGGTCAGGCCGTGGAAAAATCAGGCGCGTGGATGTGAGTACCGATGGCGGGAAAAATTGGCGCACGGCGAAACTCGAAACACCAATTTTGAGCAAATGCTGGACGCGCTTTAATATCGGCTGGAATTGGGACGGCTCTCTCACCATTTTGCAAAGCCGCGCAATCGATGAAACTGGCTATGTGCAACCAACATTGAATCAGCTACGTGCGGTGCGCGGCCGCCGCTCGATTTATCACAACAATGCGATTCAAAGCTGGCGAGTTGCCGAAACCGGTGAGGTGGCCAATGTTCAGGTTTCCTAGGGTTCTGCAAAGGGAAAGCAGCTGCAGATTTTTCGCAAAAGCGGCTCGAAATGCTATCGCTTTAGGATTGATATTCGTTACGTTCCAAAGCGCTACGTTCGCGCAGGAGAAATTTTCAGGCATCGGCCGCACCGCGACGTCGGCGGAAATAAAAGCATGGGACATTGATGTGCGCCCCGACTTTAAAGGCTTGCCGGTTGGCGCAGGCTCGGTGGACAAAGGCCAGCAGATATGGGAATCGAAGTGTGAATCGTGTCACGGCACGTTTGGCGAATCCAATGAAGTTTTCACGCCAATGGTGGGCGGAATCACCCAAGCCGATATCGCGAGTGGCCAGGTGGCGACGTTAAAGCGGACAGATTTTCCGCAGCGCACGACGCTAATGAAGTTGTCACAACTTTCAACGCTCTGGGATTACATCAATCGCGCCATGCCTTGGAACGCGCCGAAATCGCTGACCACCGATGAGGTTTATGCGGTCACTGCGTATATTTTGAATCTGGGCGAGATTGTGCCCGCTGACTTCGTGCTGTCAGATAAAAACATTCGCGACGTTCAGGCAAAGCTGCCGAACCGTAACGGCATGGTGAAATTTAGCGGGTTGTGGGATGTTGATGCCAGCGCTGACGTTAAAAATACGGCCTGCATGAAAAATTGCTTTCCCGCAACAGCAACGGAACCGCAGATTACGTCCTCAATGCCTGATTTTGCACTTAACCAGCACGGCAATCTGGCCGATCAGAATCGCTTGATCGGCGGTGTTCGCGGGATGAATACGGGCGGCGCGGCGGAAAGCTCTAGCAATAAGCTGGGCAACCTCGCGAGCAATCAAATAGCGAAAAATAGTGCTCAAAATAAAGATGCTGCAGCACTTGAATCCGCAGAATTGGCCAAGAAATACTCGTGTACGTCCTGCCATGCTTTGAACAGTAAACTGGTCGGGCCGAGTTATGTCGACATTAGCCGCAAATATAAAGGCGACGGCGCTGCGGTGGCCAAGCTAATGGCGAAGATACGAAATGGAGGGTCTGGTGTTTGGGGTTTGCTGCCGATGCCGCCACACGCTACTGTCAACGACGCGGATTTGCAAGCGTTGGTGCAATGGAGTTTATCGGCAGGGCAGTAGCCAGTAGCCAGTAGCCAGTTGCCGTTGCCAGTAGCAACGGAGGGTTTGCTGGAAGCATCTGTGCAGGAGTGAATTTGCGACTTATTCAGTAGCAAGTCGTGTTAAATGAGCGCTTTAAAGTTAAGAGTATTATTTGGGGCTTGGAAAAGAATTTTGCGTAATTTTGTCAGGAGAAAATATGAACAGACGTGACGTTTTAAGAACATCGGGTGGATCCGTGGCGATGGCACTTGCGGCATCGGCAGGACTGTTGACAGTTAAATCTGCCTCCGCGCAAGCGTGGAATAAGACCGCGTTTGAAGTCAAGAGCCTCAATGAAGTGGTGAGGGCCATGGGCGGCGCGTCTGCTACTGAGTCGAAAGATATTTCGTTTGTGAATGCGCCTGATATCGCGGAAAACGGCGCGGTGGTGCCGGTCGGTGCGACCAGCAAGATTCCCAAAACAGAGTCGATTTCCATTTTGGTGGAGAAAAATCCGAATGCACTATCGGCAAGTTTTACGATCCCCGAGGGCACCGACCCGACCATCAGTACTCGCGTCAAAATGAGCCAAACCTCGAACGTATACGCGCTGGTGAAGGCTGACGGAAAGTATTTTTATGCGGTTAAAGAAGTGAAAGTAACGCTGGGTGGTTGCGGCGGATAAGGCATAAGAGATAAGTTTTGGGGTTTGCGCCAAAACTGCATGAATCAAATAACAACCTTTACTGCGCTTGGAAATTTAGGAGAGAAAAATGTCTGATCCGATGAGGATTCGTGCCCAATTGATGGGTGATAAAGTGGATGTTCGTGTTTTGATGGCGCATGAGATGGAGACCGGCTTGCGCAAAGATACTGATGGCAAAATCGTGCCGCCGCATTACATTCAAAGCGTAAGCGCAACGTGCAACGGTAAGACTGTTTTGTCGGCACAATGGGGCCCGGCCGTATCTAAAAATCCGACGCTCGCGTTTCGCTTTGCGGTTGCAAGCACCGGTGCCAAAGCGGGCGACAAGGTGATTGTGATGTGGGTCGATAACAAGGGCGAAAAGCGCAGTGACGAAGCGGCTATAACCCTACCAACCTGAGCTGCTCCACCCCTAACGATCCTGAGCTGCTCCACCCCGAACGATCCTGACCTATGCATCCATTCACCCGACCACCTGCCCGACCGACCGCCCGATCGACTGCTCGACCATCTCACATTGTGCTGGCCGCACTTCTGACGGCCCTGGTTGGATTGACAACATTGCCTGTTCAGGCTGTGCAGAGCACATCCAAAGCTGAACCTAAAGACGTGCGAAAAGATGAAGCTGTGAAAGTCGTCTATCACGTCAGCGATGGTATTGATCAGGCGACCGCGGCGTTGCGCAATATTCGCAATCATTTGTCTGCCGACCCCTCGGTCAAAATATCGGTGGTAACGCATTCCAACGGAATTGATTTTTTGCTGGACGGTGCCAAAGATAAAAACGGCAATTTGTTTGAGCCGAATGTCCAGGAATTGGTAAAGATGGGCGTCGATTTTCGGGTCTGTAAAATTACGCTAGAACGCCGCATGATTGACCC
>JANYGV010000214.1 GCA_025359285.1 Burkholderiales bacterium | reverse complement strand
TCGGCGATTGCTGGCGTGTATCCGGAACCGTTATGGATTTTTTATCGGGCAGACACAAAACACACGATCACTCAGGTCAGCGATTTGGCGGGCAAAAAAATCGCCATCGGCAGTCGCGGCAGTGGCACGCGGCGGGTGATGGTGAATTTATTCGCGGCCTATGGCATTGATATTGAAACCCAGCCGCATGCGGATTTGAATGGTATTCCCGCCGCCACCGCGCTGCTCAACCGCGAAGTAGATGCCGTGGCGGTTGTGGCGGGGGAGGATTCGGCGCAGGTGCAAACGCTGCTGCGCGAAGCCAATATCCGGCTGTTAGGCTTTGCGCA
This sequence comes from Burkholderiales bacterium, assembly GCA_025359285.1. Classification (GTDB taxonomy): domain Bacteria; phylum Pseudomonadota; class Gammaproteobacteria; order Burkholderiales; family Usitatibacteraceae; genus UKL13-2. The sequence continues at coordinate 11,878 of JANYGV010000214.1, read as the reverse complement.
GTCTGCTGCGCTGAGTCGCCATTTTCCTTCATTGACAACGGTGAAATTAGCGCCCGGCATGATTGATCTCGCCAGAAATATTCCGGCCGAGGAAGTGCCGCTGATCGCCGCCATGTCGCAGCTGTTGGTGCGCAATGATTTGCACCCCGCGCTGATTCGCATCCTCGCCGAAGCCGCCAAAGAAATCCATCACGGCAGCGGCTGGTTCCACAAGGCCGGTGACTTTCCGACCACGCGCGGCACCGATGTGCCAATCCATGCGGATGCAGATCGCTATTTCACGTCGGGCGTGAGTTTCCTGCAGCGGCATTTGCCGTTTTGGGTCAGCGTGTGGGTTGAGCGTGCGCTGATTTTGTTGGTGCCGCTGTTGGCCATCGGTATCCCGGCCGCGCGCCTGCTTCCCGCGCTTTACAACTGGCGAATGCGCGAACGAATTTATCGCTGGTACGCCGAAGTGCGTCATCTCGACAGCGAAGCCATGAGCGCAAAACTGGCCAGCGAAGGCGCGCAGAATATCTTAAGCAAACTCAACAAAATCGAAGCCCGCGCCGATAACGTGCGCGTGCCCTTGGCGTTTGCCCGAGAGCTTTATGACTTGAAAGTGCATATAGATTTTGTGCGAGGGCGGTTGCGGTAATTTTTTAAAACTCTAAGGTTGGAGCGGTGTTTGGGCATAAAAGCTGTCAAACGCCGCGCTAGGATTATTTGTGCAATCAATTGATACGGGTGACGCATCTGCCGTTGAGGGCGCTGTTGCTACAACTCGAAAGCATCACGTTGGTCAAATAATTTGGGTTCACCATGCGCTAGCGGTCACCCCTTAAAAATAAAATAAACCGCTCCCAACAAACACAGTCCCGCCCACAGGTAGTTCCAGCTTAACTTCTCATTCATATAGAGCACCGCAAACGGCACAAACACGCCAAGTGCGATGACTTCCTGCAAGATTTTTAGTTGCCCCAAATTCATTTCGGTGTGGCCGATTCTGTTGGCGGGGACTTGCAGGAAATATTCGAATAGCGCGATGCCCCAGCTGATGAGTGCGGCGATCCACCACGGTTTTTCGCTGAGATTTTTCAGGTGCGCGTACCGCGCAAAGGTCATGAAGACATTGCTTAAGATGAGCAGCAGCGAGGCGGTGAGGATCGGGGGGCCGAAAAAAATGTGCTCAACGGGTTCATGTTGTGGCTCTAAAAAAATCTACGCCGCAATGCCTAAGCTCAGCAAATAGTCATCGTAGCTGCCATGAAAATCGGTCACGCCTGAATCGGTGATGTCGATAATCCGTGTGGCCAGCGATGAGATAAATTCGCGATCATGTGACACAAAAATCAGCGTGCCTTTAAATTTTTCCAATGCGGTATTGAGTGATTCAATTGATTCCATATCCATGTGATTAGTCGGCTCGTCCATCAACAATACGTTGGGGTGGGTGAGGAGCAATTTTCCAAACAACAGGCGACCTTCTTCACCGCCCGAAATGACGGTGCAGCTTTTTTTAATATCGTCGCTGGAAAATAATAGCCGCCCCAGCACGCCGCGAATCGTTTGTTCATCCTCGTTTTGGGTGCGCCATCGATTCATCCAGTCGAAGAGAATTTCATCTCGCGCGAACTCCGCCGCATGGTCTTGTGCGAAATAGCCGAGCTTGGCTTTTTCGGCCCATTTCACTTTACCGTGATCGGCTTCGATGTCATTCGCGAGGATGCGCAACAGAGTGGTCTTACCCACACCGTTCGGGCCGATGATGGCGATTTTTTCGCCCGCTTCGACCATTAAGTTCAGATTTGAAAATAGCGGCTTGACCATGCCGTCAAATTTCTTATTAAGCTTTTCAACTTCCACCGCCAAACGGTGCAGCTTTTCTTTTTCATCAAAATCAAAACGGATAAACGGATATTGCCGTGATGATGGTTTGACTTCCACCGCCTCGGCTTTAATTTTTTCGATCTGCTTGACGCGTGATGTGGCCTGCCGCGCCTTGGATTTATTGGCGGAGAATCGCCTTACAAAATCCTGCAAATCTGAAATACGCTCTTTGGCTTTTGAATTCGACGACACCATTTTTTCGCGCGCCTGTGTCGACGCAAGCATGTAGTCGTCGTAATTGCCGGGGTAGACGGTGATGTTGCCGTAGTCCAAATCAGCCATGTGAGTGCAAACTGAATTCAGAAAATGCCGGTCATGCGAGATGATAATCATCGTTGAAGCCCGCGCATTCAAAATATCTTCCAGCCAGCGAATCGTGTTGATGTCCAAGTTATTGGTGGGCTCATCTAACAGCAAAATATCCGGATCTGAAAATAGCGCTTGGGCCAGCAATACCCGCAATTTCAAACCGGGCGCAATCACCGACATCGGGCCGTTATGAAATTCCAGCGCAATGCCGGAACCGAGTAACAATTCACCCGCCCGCGCTTCCGCGGAGTAACCGTCATATTCGGCGACTTTCGCTTCCAAGTCCGCCGCTTTCATGTAGTCATCTTCGGTGGCCTCGAGATTTGCGTAAATCGCATCACGCTCGTGAATCGCCGCCCACAGTTCGGTATGGCCCATCATCACCACATCGAGCACGCGAATATCTTCGAAGGCAAACTGTTCCTGGCGCAATTTGCCGAGCCGTTCATGTCGTTCTTTGGCGACTTCGCCGCTCGATTGCTCCAAATCGCCGCCGAGAATTTTCATAAAGGTCGATTTGCCACAGCCGTTGGCCCCGATCAGGCCGTAACGATTACCCCCGCCAAACTTGACAGAAACGTTTTCAAACAAGGGCTTAGCGCCGAACTGCATGGTGATATTGCTGGTGATGAGCACGCGATACTTTCAAAAATTTTATGCAACATTTTATCATTCATGTTGTGAAATATCCTCTTGATTTTCCAATCAAAACCCAATTAAAGTGATCACTGAAACGGGGTAAACTCGTCCCTCTGGGGCACGCGTTGATTTGTTCTTGATTTGATTTCAGCCGCCCACATCTATACGAATTAAATGGAAAAAAGGGTGATGCACTGGCCGTTTTTCGGGTTGTTGCAACACGCTCGTTGCACCTTGCTAAAATCCTAAAATAGATCAGTCTGTCAAAAAAATTATGGTTCCACATCTCACGACTTCACTCACCGGTCCGTTGCTTGACCTCGAGAAAAAAATTCTGGGCTCAATGCCACAGATCGAGCGCTGGTTTCGCAATCAATGGGTTGAAAATACCTTGCCGTTTTATTCCTCGGTTGATTTGCGTAATTCCGGTTTCAAGCTGGCGCCGGTAGATACGAATTTATTTCCTGGCGGTTTCAATAATCTGAATCCGGATTTTCTGCCGCTGTGTGTGCATGCGGCGATGTCGGCCGTGCAAAAAATTTGCCCGGATAAGCAGCGGTTTTTACTGATTCCCGAAAATCACACGCGCAATCTTTTTTATCTCACCAATGTCGCGGCCATTCAAAAGATTTTGTTGAGTGCCGGCATGGAAGTGCGCATCGGCTCACTGCTGTCGGAGATTACCGCACCGACCACGCTTGATTTGCCGAACGGTGAAAAGCTCGTGCTCGAGCCGATCATCCGCAACGGCAATCGTTTATCGCTGGACGGCTTTGACCCTTGCGCAATTTTGCTGAATAACGATTTGTCAGCAGGCGTAATGGATATTTTAAAGGGCCTTGAGCAGCAAGTGGTGCCGCCGCTCTACGCGGGCTGGACGACGCGCCGCAAGACGCTGCACTTCCACGCTTATGACCGCGTGGCCGAAGATTTTGCAAAAATTATCGGCATTGATCCGTGGCTGATTAATCCGATCTTCAGTCAATGTGGGCGTGTGAATTTCAGCGCGCAGGAAGGCGAAGAATGTCTGGCCGCCAATGTGGAAGCGGTGCTCGCCGAGATGACAGTCAAATACAAAGAATATGGCATTAAGGAAAAACCATTTGTGATTGTGAAGGCTGATGCGGGAACGTATGGCATGGGCGTGCTGACCGCGCGATCGGCGGACGATGTACGCGGACTGAACCGTAAAGAACGCAACAAAATGGCGGTGGTAAAAGAAGGCCTTGAAGTCAACGAGGTCATTATTCAGGAAGGTGTTTACACGTTTGAGAGCGTCAACGGCGCGGTTGCTGAGCCGGTCGTTTACATGATGGATCAGTTTGTGGTCGGCGGTTTTTATCGCGTCAACACGGATCGCGGCATTGATGAAAACCTGAATTCGCGCGGCATGAGTTTTGTGCCGCTGGCGTTTGAAACGGATTGTCATACGCCCGATTGCGCGGGCGCGCCCGATGCGCCGCCTAATCGTTTTTACACCTATGGCGTGGTGGCGCGATTGGCGATGCTGGCGGCGGCAAAAGAGCTGGAGCAGCTGGAAAAAACCATTGATATCGATGCGATTCCCGCGCCGCAGCAAAAGTTAATCGCCGCATAAATAAAAGATGAAAATCGCCTTTATCACTGACCCGCTGCATCACCTCAAAGCTTATAAGGACTCCACGGTTTTCATGATGCGTGAAGCAGTGAAGCGCGGCCATGACGTGTTTGCGTTTGAAGTCGGTGACATGGCGATGCTGGCCGGAGGCCTAATATCGGCGCGGGTTTCCAGCCTGTCTCTCGCGGCAGATAATGAGGCATGGTTTAAAATAGCGGGGCAAGCAGAAACGGCGTTGCATGAATTTGATGCGGTCGTCATGCGCAAAGATCCGCCGTTTGATCAGGAATATTTGTACGCCACGCTATTGCTCACCATGGCCGAAAATCAGGGCGCGCGCGTGGTCAATCGTGCATCATCTTTGCGCGATTACAACGAGAAACTGGCGATTGCGAAATTTCCCGAATTTATGACGCCCACACTGGTGACGCGCGACATGGCGCGCATTCATGCCTTCATTGATGAGCACAACGATGTGATCGTCAAAAAGCTCGACGGCATGGGCGGCACATCGATTTTCAAAGTCAACAAAACCGATGCGAATCGCAACGCGATTCTGCAAGTGCAAACCCTCGAAGGCACCTGCAGCGTAATGGCGCAGCGCTATATTCCGGATATTGCAGTGGGCGACAAACGGGTGATTTTGATTGATGGCAGAGCGGTGCCGTATTCATTGGCGAGAATTCCGAAAGCCGGCGAGACCCGTGGCAATCTCGCGCAGGGCGGTAAAGGTGTGGCGCAAGCGTTGACCAAGCGCGACCATGAAATTGCTGAAGCGTTAGGCCCCACATTGGTTGCGGATGGTCTGACACTGGTGGGGTTGGATGTGATCGGTGATTATTTGACGGAAGTAAACGTCACCTCGCCGACCTGCATGGTGGAAATTTTTGAGCAGAAAGGGTTTAACAGCGCGGCTCAGTTTATTGAAGCATTAGAAGCATAGCGAGCGCATCTAGTCGCGTTGTTTTTACCGCGCGCCGCGCGATGGGCAGGCGCGATCCCCCAAATTGCCCACCTAAACCGAACAAAATAAAACACATGCAAACCCTGCCGCTCGTCACAATTATCATTCCTGCATACAATCACGAGCGATTCATCCAACTAGCGCTAGATAGCACCCTGAACAGTGGCCTGGTAGAAGTTGAACTGATAGTGTGTGATGATGGCTCAAGCGATAGCACACCAGATATCGTCTCGGGTTGGGCGGCAATTAACGCACATCAATTCACCAGATTTGTGTTTACTCGGCACGAAAAGAATCTCGGCTTGTCAGTCACCATGAATGAGCTTATTGCTGCAGCGCAGGGCGAGATTATTTGCAGTATTGGCAGCGATGATATTTTTCTGCCCGGTGCCCTACACAGGATTAATACGGTAATGCTTGACCATCCCGAATGGCACGGGGCTTTTTTTGATGGCCAGGCAATTTCACCAGAGGGCGCTATTTATCGCGACAGTATGCTGAAGGCGAGTTCATTTGATGTGATGAGGCTTTCGTCGGATGACATTGCCGAGGAGCTATTTTATTATTGGCAAGAACCGGCTAATCTGATCGCGTGGAGAAAAGCGGCTTTCTTGGTGCACGGAGGCGAATTTGAATATGATTCGACGGTGTTCTGTGAAGACCTGGATTTTGCAATTTGGGCATTGGGCAAACGTGCCTTTGGCTTGATCCAAGAGGTTTGTTATGGCTATCGTTGTCGTTCTTGGCCACAAACATCGACAAGGAATTACACCCGCGAGCTGCGCGATATTTCGTTTGTTTTTTTGAAGCACGCGAGACATTTTCCGTCCGATTTAGCGCAACGTATGCGCAATCGCGCTTTGGGATTAACTTACACGGCCGCGGGGGAACATGAATTGGCGCACCCGTTTCATGTCGCGTTCGAACTTGAAAAAGCCCAATGCCATGTCAAGGCTTAGTCAGCAAATCCATTTCATAGAAATCCTGCGTGACGCTGCTCGCGCCGAAACTAGCCTTATAGGCAAACAAGTTTTCGTTTAGAAAACTGCCGTCCCGTTCGGTACTCGTGCCTACTGAAAAAAATGGGACAGCTCGCGTTACGCAGTTTTCAATAATGGCGCTGAATACAAAATCTTCGGCAGACTTTTCGCGACCCGCTACGGTGGTGGCGCCGTATTGCCCGTGAGCGACCATATCCATATTGAAAATCCATACGCCTGCAATACATTCGCCTGAGCGATCCAGCGCCATCCAAAGTGAAATTTGGTCAGGAAACCGCCGATAAAGTTGTTTCATTTCTTCCAGAGAGTGGACAGGCGTGACGACATGTCGGCTCGCGAGGCACTCCACTAAAATTGCATAAAACACCTCATACGCTTGTTCAGAGTTGTCCTCAATCACCTTTAAGCCATGTTCACCCGCTTGGCGCAATTTACGACGTCGACTGTCTTTAATCCAGCGCGGTTGGCGCAAATCAATAATGCTCCATAAGTCACGTCGATAGAGTTTTGCGCCCAGTCGCCATAGCGCATACACGTCGACTTGGCTTAATGGGTGATGAATATGCGGCGGAACAGATTTGTACTGAAAGCGCTTGAATCCTCGCTGCAAAAAAAATTCACAGGCGCTATCAAGTATCGCAAACGCCGCCAGCCCTGTTTGTTGCGGTGCTAATAAAATGCCGCCATAAGTCGCGCCCGGATGGCTCACCACCAGCGCCGGATCATCGCGACTGACTGCGGCGGGTAGCAGCCCGCAGAGGGCTCCTGATGCGTCAAAAAATAACAGGGATACATCGTCAAAGCGCTGCCCGTGATACGACAAAAACCGCCGCGTGTGCAGCATTGTGCCCGTGGGCGATGTGGCAACAAAATTGTCCCACTGCATGCTGTGGGCATCACTATATCGCTCCACCCGGATTTGACTCGTTAACATCATCGAGCGTGTATCGGTATTCATGATTTAGTGGTGACGCTAGCGTCGGCCAGAAAGGGTGCAGTATCAAGGTGCGCAGCGTCAAATGATTTCTGTTTACGCACCTCAACATAAATCTCGCATGCCGCCTCGTAATCGAGCTTGCCCATCTCATAGAGCCCGTCCAACACCGCCTCTCCCAGCGCTGGCGTGATGGCTGCCATTTGTGCATGGGTGAAGGGCTTTACAAAGTGGCCGCCTTGGCGAAGCACCGAAAATCCCGCGGACTCTACATCCGCGATTAAGGTTTCGAAGGTGTAAACGCGATGCTGCTGGGCTTGGATATTGCGTTCGCTGAAAGTCTCCGGGGTTTTGATAAGCCCCATACAGACGGCCAGGCGACGGTGAAAACTGGCTGCATTGGCGACGTTAATATGCAACACCGATTGTTTGCCCATTATTTTTTGAATCGCTATCAACATTGCTTGAGCGGAGATGACTTCTTGAAGCACACCGGCACAAATGACCAAATCTGGCGCTCTCGGTAACGCTGCCATTACTGCATCAACGGAGTCCTCTATAAAGCCCTCAACTACTCGCATTCCCGGAAGTTTTTTTTCACGAGCGCTAGCGCACCACACGTGCGCGGGCTCCACTATTGTCCAAGCTATTTCGCTACCGCCCGCGCGCAAATAATGCGCATACACAAGGTTTGGGCCGCAGCCTACTTCCAGCACGACTTTAGGCCGCAACACCTGTAAACGCTCAGTCAGGAGGCGTTGCCGGTATTGCACCAACACCGCCTCAAAACCGTGCTGGGCAACATAGTCCTGCTGATATCTTTCAATATCGCGTTTCATGCGCGCGACACTTTATTGCGGTGCATGTTAGGCATGTTAGGCATGTTAAGAGTCAGCTACGCTATTTCTTTAAAAAAAGCAGCGATATATCTGCAAACCGTTTCTACGTCAGCATCACGCAAATGGGCTCCCATCGGCAGGCTCAACACCTGGGCCGCGAGTCGATCTGAAACGGATTCACCCGGTGGCGAAAACATCCTAAACGGCGCAAAACGATAAACGGGACTAGGGTAATGAATAAGTGTTTCACAGCCATGCGCCAAAAGATATTTTTGCAGAGCATCACGGAACGGTGTTTGCACGACAAACAAATGCCAAACATGGCTACCGTCATCGCCTACTGCTGGTAACTGCAGTCCGACAATATTGGCGAGGTGCGCCAAATAGAGTCGCGCAATGGCTTGACGTCGTCGATTTTCAGCGTCCAGCCGACGCAGTCGCACGCGCAAAAAAGCGGCTTGGATATCGTCAAGGCGACTATTGATGCCTTCAACCTCGTGCTGGTAACGAACTTTGCTACCGTAGTTTCGTAATTTACGCACTGAATCAATCAACGCGAGATCGTTGGAGACGATGGCACCACCGTCTCCAAACGCACCCAAATTTTTGCTGGGGTAAAAACTAAAACAACCAGCGATTCCGAAATTTCCAGCCCGCACCCCACCGCTTGCCGCACCATGCGCCTGCGCCGCATCTTCAATCAGTGGTACGCCATGCTGGTGACAAAGTGCTTTGATGTCATCAATGCCTGTAACTGAACCATAAAGATGAACTGCCACCACCGCTCGCGTGCGCGACGATAGTTTCTTAGCTACCGCCTGAGCATTAACAAGGCATGAGTATGCGTCGGGCTCGACAGCAATCGGTGTGGCCCCGCAGCGTGTAATTGCTAGCCAAGTTGCCACAAATGTGTGAGCCGGCACGATAACCTCATCGCCGTGACCAATGCCCAATGCAACTAACGCCAAATACAAAGCATCCAGCCCATTACCCACGCCCGCTGCGTATTTCGTGCCGCAATAGGCCGCAAATTCCTGTTCAAAAGCTTCAAGTTCCGGGCCCATCACAAAACGGCCTGAATCAAAAACACGTGTGAAAGTTTGAATCAATTCATCACGATCTGTTGCCACCAAACTTGCCAAATCAAGAAACGGGATCATAGCCGGTGGCGCGGTGTGGGATGTAATTGCACCAAGCGGGTTGCGCTGAATAAGATCAGCACGGTGGAAATCGGTTGGCGGACTTGTTGTTGGATTTGTGGTTGGATTGACGTGCAGCTCGTGAGCTTTGCTGCGACTAGCGCTGTCGTTGCAATCGCTGCTACCACCACCATGGTTGCTAATTCCCAATTTTCTCAATCCGTTGGTTATCGGCAAAGACTTGAAACGCATCATAGTCACGAATATAGTCCGCTTCGTCAAAATGCGTTGATGCCATCGACAATAAAACCGCGTCATCATCTAGCACTACGATATCACGCCACAAACCGCTCGGTATCCACAGTGCCCGAATAGGGCTGTCCAGCAAATATTGGTCGGTGCGGACACCATCGCTAAGCCTGATTTGCATGCGACCGCTCATTGCGATCAGGAGTTGTTGCGTATCCCGGTGCGCGTGCTGTCCGCGGCCCTCTCCAGCAGACAGTGCATGAATCCAATAAACGCGCTTAACCTCAAACGGCAGTGTGGCATCAAGCTCACAAAACGTCAGTTGCCTTGCGCCTTCTGGGTTCCCTTGAAGTTCCACCCACTTAATCCTTGCCAGTGGTGTCGTCTCTTCGTTATGTATTGCGTTTGAGTGTTGCGTTGCCTGTCTCAATTCAGACTTCGGTCTGTTCCAGACTGCAAAGGATTTCTTTACAGGACACATAATACGCTCTGAAAGGTGCACCCATACTTGACTTTAAGTCCTGTAGTGCAGTGAGATACTAAAATATCGTCACCCGATCGAAATCCATCCCGCGCTCAACAAAATCGTAAAGCGTGACTTGTTTCGGCGTGCCGTGACCCTGATAAAAAACGTCGATACCGCGCCCGCGTTGCGCCAAACCGCTCGGCACAATTAGCGTTTCGGGAATCTTTAATGCCTCCATCGGCGGCAAGCGAAAGCCTTGCACGTAGGTCAGGCTGCCGCGTGTGCGTAAATCGCCGGAACGCACGGCGGCAGGTTCGGGCTTGCCGGGCAGCATCGACACGGTGACCACGATATTATTTTCGGGCTCTTCGACTATTTCCCGAATCACGCCTAAATAAAACGCGCTGTCTTTGCCGATTTTCATGCCGACCAATTTACCAATCGCCACACCGCGCGGTGAATTGGCGGGACGCAACAAGCGGAACGCGCCTCGGCTCTCGTCAATCATCCCCCAGGTTTCGGTGCCGTAATTAAAATCTGCATATTTGGCGCGGATAGTGGCTTCTGAGACCTTGCCGAACATGGCGATGTCATTGGTTTCCTGGCGGCTCATCTCGCGTTTTACATCCGGCTGACCAAACAAATCGCCTGACAGCAGAAAATGTGTTTCGCCAATGCCGAACGACAAAATCGCGTCTTTTTCATGGGGCACGGTGATCGCGCCGCGCGGCGGCCGACCTTCGCACCACAACAAATGCAGGCGCAGCAATTGGTCGCGGGCGTCGATAGGCTTCCAATCGCCCGGCAGATCCATCGAGGCCGGATCTTCGCCGTCGTTCAGTTTTTTGATGCGGCGGCGAATGGAGCGCGAAATATCGGTCATATCGATGAAGCGGACATGCTCCGCCGGCGTTGCGCTGGCACTAAAGCTGGCGCCCGTATTGGCGAGTAAATCGATGCCCAAGGTGAGCCCTTGTGCGTTGGCGGCCGTTTCGCGCACGATCGATACTTTCTGCCCAAAGCGTTTCATCACGGCATCGACAAAATCAATCTGGCGCGCCGATAGCTCGTGAATATTGGCGAGCTGCCCCAGCACCACCGCCGTGTAGGCCTGTGCCACACTCGAATTACCATCAATGGACCCGACAGAATCTTTCACGCGCGCATCACATAGATTGCGGTGTTCGGCTTCCATCCATTGCGAATGCAGGCGCATCCACAGGCTGGTGTCGAAACGGCGATAAATAAAGCCAGCGAGCAACATTTGCAGACCCAGATAGCGAATCGTGCGCTGGATGATTAGGGCGGCATGCGCGCCCATGTGTTCATCCGAATTGCACACGTCCACCCAACAGCGGCGATAGCCTTCTTCCATCTCGGCCACCAGGCTACGCGATACGTTCCACGCGGTGTATTCAGTGGCGGCCAGCGGGATAGTTTTGCCGACAAACCGGGTTCGTTGTTCACCGAGCAAATACGCGACCGTTTCGCGCAGCAATTCCATGCTGGTGAGTCGCTCCAGTGGAATAAATTCATTGCTGCGGTTCATCATCCGCAACGAATCCAGTATGCCCTGCTGTGCCTGGGCAATATTGGTCATGGGAATCGACTTCAGCCATTCTTTGCAGGTTCGCGCGTCGCTAAAAAACATCGAGGCCGATTTGGGCGGCGGAAAATGGTTTGTAGCCGTGTATGTAGCCATGTGAAGCTCCTCAATATCCTTACTGCTGCGCCGAATGGAGGGCACCAACTTTTAGGTTATGTTGCGATGTTGAAAACTGATGTAACAAAGCTGTTTTCAACGATTGCTTGATATTCAATCTCTGATGCTCAATTTTTAGGCTATCCGGGCGAGTTGAAGGAGTGTCGAAC
>JANYGV010000182.1 GCA_025359285.1 Burkholderiales bacterium | reverse complement strand
GTGCGGCAGGTCGATGCTCTGGAGCGCGCAGATTATGTCTCGCTTCCCACCGGCACTTTTTTGCGCGGCATGGTGCGTAACTACGCCAAGATGGTTCATGTCGATGCAGACGCCGCCATCCGCGTGCTCGAAAGCACGCATACGCATGCGGCCGTGAGCCTGAAAGACGCAAACATCGTGGTGCCGAGCCATAACATCAAGCTCGGTGGTGGTCGCGCCGAGTTGGAAAACCCGAAAGTGCGGATCGCGATTACATGCCTGGTGCTGCTGCTGCTAGGCGCAGCGGCTTGGTACTGGTGGCAATATGTGCGCCCGAACTTGAGCAGCGGCGGCCGACCGGTGGTGACCACGCCATCCGCAGATAAAGTGGTGGCGGTGTCCGACTCCGCAACTGTAGCTTCCCCCGCTACTACGCCGGAAAAAACGGTGGAGCCAGCCAGTGTGTCCCCTACCGCCGAATTAGCGACGCTGCAGCCCGAAAATTCCACACCGGTAGGTACGCCCTCCGTGGGGGCCGCATCTGTAGCCGCCGCAGCGGTGTCGGCGTCCGCTTCCGTTTCTCCACCGGTCGGTGTTCCCATTCCCACCGCGTTGGTCAATCCTGAAGTCGCCAACAGCCCGGCCATGGAATCGACCAATCTGAAAGCCGATCCGAACGCAGTGGCGCGTCCTGCGGGCAGCAGTGTGCTGGCCTTCACTTTTACAGGTGAATCATGGGTTGAGGTCGTGGATGGGCGCGGTAAAGCGCTGGTCTCGCGGCGTTTCAAAGCGGGTGAAAACGGCGAGGTTGTAGGCCGCGCGCCGTTTTCAATTGTGGTCGGTAATGCGTCGCAAGTTAAAATGGCTTACAACGGCAATGACTTTGATTTAACGCCGCACACCCGCGTTGCGGTGGCACGCGTCACATTGAAATAGCGCCACGTTTTTTGAATTAGATTCACCACCCGTCCACACCGAACCCAAAACAAAATCTGCCGAGTCCCGCTATGTTTAATCTTCCCCGCCGTCGCCGTTCGCGCCAAGTCAAAATCGGTCATGTGCTCGTCGGTGGCGATGCGCCGATCATGGTGCAATCAATGACCAATACCGATACCGAAGACATCGCTGCCACCGTTAAACAAGTCGCCAAATTGTCACGCGCAGGCTCGGAGGCGGTGCGTATTACGGTCAACACCCTGGCCGCCGCCCGAGCGGTGCCCGAGATTCGCGCGCAGTTGGACGCGATGGGACTCAGTGTGCCGCTGATTGGCGATTTCCATTTTAATGGTCACAAATTATTAACTGAAGTGCCCGATTGCGCACGCGCCTTGGGCAAACTCCGAATTAACCCCGGCAACGTGGGGCAAGGCAGTAAACGCGATGATCAATTCGGCGCCATGATTGAAGCCGCGATCAAGTTCGATAAACCGGTACGCATCGGCGTGAACTGGGGCTCGCTCGATCCCGAACTCATCGCTCGCATGATGGATGAAAACGCGCAATTGGCTACGCCGCTTGAGGCCGACGCCGTGATGCGTGAAGCGTTGATCGTCTCGGCATTGGAAAGTGCCGCCAAAGCCGAGGAATTGGGCCTTGCAGGCGATAAAATTTGTTTGTCGTGCAAGGTAAGCTCGGTGCAGGATTTGATCGCCGTATATCGCGATCTGGCCAGCCGCTGCGATTATCCGCTGCACTTGGGCTTGACCGAAGCAGGCATGGGTTCGAAGGGCATTGTTGCCTCGACAGCGGCGCTCAGCGTGTTGCTGCAAGAAGGCATTGGCGACACTATTCGGATTTCGCTCACGCCTGAACCCAACGGCGATCGCACCAAAGAAGTGATCGTCGCCCAAGAAATTTTGCAAACGATGGGCCTGCGTGCGTTCACGCCGATGGTCGCGGCCTGCCCCGGCTGTGGCCGCACCACCAGCACCTATTTTCAGGCGCTCGCCGAAAGCATCCAATCCTATTTGCGCAATCAAATGCCGGTCTGGAAAACAAAATTTCCGGGCGTTGAAAATATGCACGTCGCGGTGATGGGCTGTGTGGTCAACGGCCCCGGCGAATCCAAGCTCGCCAATATCGGCATCTCGCTGCCCGGCTCCGGCGAGCGCCCGGTGGCACCGGTATATATCGACGGTGAAAAAGCGGTTACGCTAAAAGGCGACCATATCGCCGAAGAATTTCAAACGCTGGTCGACGAATACGTCGCTAAAACTTATGCGCCGGGGGCGGAACGTAAAGCCGTAAGTCGTAAAAAAGAGATCCCGATCAAGGTATTGGCATAGCGTGTTGTAGGCAAGAGGCGCTTCTAGATTGCCGTTTGGAGCACAAATGCCTGCAGAAGCTCGCCAGTGCTAGGTTTATGAAGGTCAGGTTTATGTTTGGTAAATGAGGCTACCTGACATCAGTGGCCGATTTCGCGTTTGGCGTCAGGACGCTGCGCAACCTGACTCACGAATGCTGTGGATTCTTGCGCTTCCACATTTTCAACGTTATGCGACAGAAAATTACCCGATGATCTGCTTGAGCCACCCAGAGAAGTCTGCCGTATCAATTTGCGCCGGTTGCGGAGCCGGAATCTGCATGGAGTGTCGCCAGAAATCCCGGCGCGGGAAAAATGTTTGCTCTGCGCATTGCGTAGATCTGGTCAACGAATATGACGACACTATGCGGAGCACACTTTCAAAGTGGACGCTATCTTCAAAAATTACGGCTTGGTTTTGCTGGCTCTTTGGTGGTGTTTGTCTGCTACTCGCAATTGTCGCGATAGCAGTTAAGAATTATTCGCTCGCGTTTTTTCTGGGGCCGTGCGGGCTAATAATATTTGTAAGCGGCTTCTGGTACAACAAACTTGCGCGGCAAGGTCCTTAACCTGCTCATGACCAGCCGCGCAGTATATTTATATTTAAAACGGAATCTTCGTGATGCTGCGAATTTGCGTATAGCCGCTGCTTCCCGAAAGCCCGGTGCTCACGGTGAACATCAGATTCAATCCGCCAGTCACGGTGCTGACCGTGGCGATGCCTGAGCCTCCGACGGGCACATTGCTGATATCGGATGCACGCCAGTCTGGCGTCAGGAAGTGGCTGCCGCCGTTGGAGCGGGTGCGGTATAGCGTGGCTGAACTGCTGCCGCCGGGGTTGCCATTGTATGCGGGCATGTACATGGTCAAGAACATCGGGTTACGATTTTCATCGTAGTGGTAGATCACGCCAAACGCGGCACCACCATGTTGCGCCAGCGAATAGCCCCAGCCCGACGCATCAGCCTGATAGTAAATATCCGACGCATCGTTTGGGAACGCGGCGACACCGGTTCCGAATGGGAACCGGGTAATCTGTTTTCGGATCGTGGTCGCGTTATTGGTGGCGCTGGCATTGATGGTGTAGTCGAAGGTAGCGTTATTGGCGTCGGTGAACGTAAATGTGCCGTTACCGATGTAAGTGGTGGTCGCGCCGCTAAAGGTGGTGGCATTGAACGGCGTGCCAGTGGTGCGGTAGAGTCGTCCACTGCATATGTTGCCGTTTAATGGGATCAGGTCGCAGCCCGACATGACGATGAACAGCTGGTTGCCCGCCTGATCATAGGTGTACCAAGTTCCAAAAATATTTCCCGATGCGTGTTGCGTGATTTGAATACCCCAGCCTGATTCCGCCGCGCCACCCCACCAAATATCGGTGAAGTTTGGTGGCGTCGTATCTTTATTGATGAAGCGTTTGATTGCCGGATAAATCTGGTCGAAGCGCGAGTAGTAGGCGTAATTGCCTTGATTGGCAGTCTGGTTGCGGTTTTCGCAAGTGGCGGGCCCGCCAACCAAGGTGCCGCGTAGAAAATATTCGCCATTCGTGGTGGTCAGTAGCCCCGCGCCACCGCTGCCCGGCGAGGTCGTACCGGTGGTGTAGGTGGGGCTGGTGAAGGTGCCGGTCAAGCCCGAGAAATCGTTGCGGAATCGCTCAACTGATCCCAGCGTCAAACGTTTTGGATCACCCAGTGAATGATGCAACACGCTGATGGCTTCACCGACCGCAATCGGGTTGGCGTCCCAGCCTGAGAAAAACACGCCGCCCGGGGCCAGATTGTTCATGCGCAGAAATGCGCTGTCGTTATTGAAATCCGAAACCAGAAACGCAGCGCCGCCGTTGACAATTGTGGCGCTGGTAACCCCGACGTCGAATACGCGCGGATTAGCGCAGGTGGTGTTTTCGTAAAACCAGAATGACGTCAGCGTGTTGGCGCTGGCTTGGCTGCTCACGCAGCGATTCGAGGTGAGCAGGTAAGGTGTTTGGGTGGTGGGATCGTTGTCGTTGAGCAGCGTCGCGGTACACATGAACGTGGCTGAAGTCACACCGCCTTGTCCGTTATCCGCCTGAAAGGAAATCATCGCGACCGCATTTTTGGCATTCAGATAACCTTCCGTTGGCGAGGCACACACGGCGTCGACGTTGCAATCACCGAACGCTTTGGCGTCCGTGAATTTTTGCGATGGCGTGGCAAAAATATGCGATACCGCCTCCACGCTGAATTTCAAGGTGGTGGGTTCGGCACCGCGCGGCACAAATATCTCGATCAGCTGGACGTCGCCCTCCGTCAGCGGCGTCCAGTAAATATTGTGTGCATCATTTAATGTCGTCAGTTGAAACTTGTCGGCGATCGCGGCGGCGACCGAAGAATTTGCCTCGCCTGAAAATCTGATCTCAGTGCCCACGGGTACATTGCCGACCGCGAGGCCCACACGGATTGCTTTTGCCGCAGGGGACGTGACGCGTAAATATGCCAGCTTGCTGCCGTCGGTAAGGCTGGTCCAGCGAAGTACTGGCGTGGCATTCAGGTTTGGCAGCTCATCGCGCAGCGTGCGCGAGATGCCAATTTGTAATGCCGGTTTCGCTGCGCCAGTGACAGCATCACCCACGCTATTCGACTTTTTTACGGCCTCAATTTTCGCGGTGCTGATCGCGGGAAAATCAATCGCGGTGAAGTTGGTTTGCATTGCAGCATTGCCCATGAACGGCAGGCGCGCTGCCGCTTTGCTGCGAGCTTCATCTGGCTTGGCATATTCGCCTTCGATGCGCGGCAAAGTCGCCGCCAAGGCTGATCCGCCGAATACCGTGGAAATGAGGAGGGCAGAAATGAATGACGTGACGAGCGCAGTGCTACAGACGCGCAGTGAACGGCGTGCGCCATGAAGCGGAAATTTGACGCGGTTTGCAATGTTGACTTGCATAGTGTGGCTCCGGCTGAATAAGTGAACGAACAGTGTCGTGATCGTATTCCCGCCTCGACTACAAACATGACCGCCCAACGTATGCATGGCGGGTAGTCATTCACCTACAAGTAACGCGTGAACCCACACGGCTTTTGTATATTCACAAACTAAAGTGCCCGCCCAGCTTGACGATTGGAGCATATATGGCTCAATCGGCAAGCTGGGCGGGCACTTTGACTCCCGCGGCTTGGCTACGCGTCTAGAACGGCACTCTCGTCAAAGCGCGCGTCTGGGTGTAGTTGTTGCCGTTACTGTTGACGGTGAAGGTGAGATTCAATCCACTCGGCAGTACGCTGACGCTGGCATTGCCAGAACCTGACACCGGCACATTGCTGATGTCAGAGGCGCGCCAGGTGGGTGAAAGGTAGCTGCTATTGCCGTTGGATCGGGTGCGATATAGCGTTGCTGCGCCGCCGCTGGTGTTGTTAAAGGTCGGCATGTACATCGTCAAGAACATCGGATTACGATTTTCATCGTAGTGATAGATCACGCCGAATGCGGTGCCTGCATGTTGCGCCAATGAATAGCCCCAGCCGGATGCGTCGGATTTATAGTAAATATCCGAGTTGTCGCTGGGGAAGGTCGCAAAGCCGGTGCCGTACGGGAAACGGGTGATAAATTTACGGATCGAGACGGTGTTGTTGGTCGCGGTGGCCCCAATCGTGTAATCGAAGATCGCGTTGTTCGGGCCCGTGAAGGTAAACGTCGCGGTGCCTACTTGGGTGACAGATGCGCCCACAAAGGTCGGCACGTTGAACGGTGTGCCGGTGGTGCGATAGAGATTCCCGCTGCACGTACTGCCGTTAAAGGCGCCTAAATCGCAGCCGGACATGGTAATGAAAAGCTGATTGCCCGCTTGGTCGTAGGTGTACCAAGTTGCAAAAATATTGCCGGTTTGATGTTGTGTCATTTGAATGCCCCAGCCCGATTCAGATTCACCCGCCCACCAGATGTCGGTGTAGTTGGTGGCGACAGTCCCTTTGAAAAGATATTGTTGAATTGCCGGAAAAATCAGGTCGAAACGGGAAAAGTAATCGTAGTTGCCAGAGCTTGCAGGCAGGTTGGACGTGGAACAATCCGCAGGCCCGCCAAGCAATCCGCCGCGAAGCAAGTAACCACCATTGTCACCGGTTTGGGTTAATAGTCCTGATCCTGAACTTCCACCCGCCGTGCTGCCAGTCGTGTAGCGCGGGCTGATGAAGCTGCCGTTTATTCCGCCACCAAAGTCGCTGCGAAAGCTATCCACCAAGCCAAGCGAAACGCGTTTTGGGTCTCCCTCAGGATGATGAATAACCGTAATACTCTGGCCAACGTTGATCGTGTTCGCATCCCAGCCTGAAAAAAATGCGCCGGCGGGCGGTGGGTTGTTGAGCTGCAAAAGCAGGCCGTCACTATTGGTGTCTGCAAACAACAATATTGCACCGCCCGTCACAATAAAGCGGCCTGATGGCCCGACGTCGAACGTTCTGGGGTTGGCACACGTTGGGTTCTCGTAGTACCAATAGGTGTTCAATGTGTTTGCGCTGGCCTGAGTGCTGATGCAATGATTGGCGCTATAGAAATATGGGATTTGGGTGCTGTCGTCGTTGTCGTTTAAGAGCGTACCGGTGCAGATAAAAGAACCTCCTGCGCCGTTTTCTTGGAAGACCATTTCAGCGACTGCATTTTTCGCGTTTACAAAACCCTGGGTCTGAGGGGCACAAATAACGTCAACGTTGCAATCGCCCACAGACTTTGCATCTGTAAACTTCTGCGATGGCGTTGCAAAAATATGCGAAACAGAATCCACCGTAAATCTGAACGCGGTCGTGTCGCTGCCCGCAGGCAATGAAATTTCAATCAACTGATATTGCCCTTCGGTCATGGGCGTCCAGTAAAGTCCTTTGTCGTCTTTTAGCGTCATCACTTCGGCTGCGTTGGCCAATGCGACCACTTCGGTCGGA
>JANYGV010000232.1 GCA_025359285.1 Burkholderiales bacterium | reverse complement strand
AAACCCAGAAATTTAGCTTCAAAGCGTGAATGCGTTTCGGTCGGGTCCAAGACAAACTCGGGCGTAGCGGGTGGAGCGGATGTAGCGGGTGTAAAGGGTGTAACTGGGGTGGCTGGCGTGGCGCGCGGCGCGCCGTATTGGGCACCGCTTTGTTGTTTTAAAAGCAGGTTTGGCGCGGGCGATGGGAATGGCGATGGCGCCGATGATTTCGCGGCTTGAGCCCACGCAATACCTGTTGTATTCAGGATCAATGCGGTCGCCAACGCCATCATTGATCGGCCAATCAACTTGTATTCACAACACCACGCCAACCTGCAAAGCATTTTAAAAGACCGTCTAGTCTTCATCGGAAATCGAATTCCACATAGATTGATTTAAACGCTCCAATGCACGGCGATCCTGTTTTGTCGGGCGACCCTTGAATAGCGGCGGTGGCATGTCGCGAAGCTCATTTTGCATGGCTTGGCGGGCGGCAATACTTTCTGGCGTTTCATCGTAAAGTTCGCGCGCGAGCGGTGCCGACACCCGCTTTTCGCATATGGCCTGAACCACTAACTGCGTCGAATATGGCGGCCGACGCAACGTCAGTTCATCGCCAACGCGAATTGTCTTGGCAGGCTTGGCACGATCACCATTCACATCGACATGACCTGCCGCGATCGCTTCAATAGCGAGTTGCCGGGTTTTAAAAAACCGCGCGGCCCATACCCATTTATCCAAGCGCACCGAATTGGCGTGATCAAGGGTGCTGGCCATTCAACCCCGTTTACCATTCATTTTCACCACCGCAACATTCATCGGTAATCCCGTTCCTGTGTCGTACTCCGCACCCGCCATGACGCCCAACCTGGCAATATCTTCAGCCGATTTTCGACCTTTGTACACCGCATACATGGCTCCTAAAGCAAAATCGCGGCCTGATCCGATCGACCAAAAGCGATCAAACTCAAACACTTCTCGCATCGAATAGACGCCAAAAATCCCGCTGGAGTTCACCACCAGCGCGGTTAATTGTGACGATTCGTAAGGGTCATCGTCTTCCTCTTTGGGGTTTAAATAGGCCTCGTCTTTCAAAATCGGGTGGATTTTGCGAAAACTGTCGTAGATATCATCGCGGCCGTGAAATTTAAACTCGGGATGCTTTTTTAACAGATGCTCCAGTACCAACTGATGGGCCGCTGAACCGGCGATGCCAAAGTAAGTGTCGCCGTGTTTCAAGAGTTTTTCGGGCGCGGCGTCATGCGTGCTGGCCAGCCGGGTCGAGCCAAAAGTCGTTAACGTGTCGCCCGCGATCACGGCCATTCCGTCTTTTTTAACAACCACGATTGTTGTCATGCGAATGTCCTTTTTGAGTGGTGCCGCTGTTTAATTCAAGTTTTTGCAGCCGATTACCTTTAAATTCGGCTCGCTGCCAGCAGTCAAGCGTAGCCTAAAACACCTTAACTCCGCAGCCTATCGCCAAAATTAACCAGCAATACGCCCGCAATCACCAGCAGGGCCCCGATTGCACGCGGCATACTCAGCTCGCGTTCGACCAAGCCCAGAACGCCCAAGCGATCAAAAAATAACGACGCCAAAATCTGCCCTGCAATCACCAAACTGAGCATATTCGCCACCCCAATTCGCGGGGCCAGCAACGTAGCACCGAATACAAACGTCGCGCCCAGCAACCCGCCCGCTAACTGCCATGGCGCAATCGTCGACAGCTTAAGCACGCTGCTCCATTTTTCCCCGGTCACCAGGCACAAAACAACCAAAACGACCAACCCCACTAAAAAATTCATCATCGCGGCAAACACGGCTCCGCTTCCCAGCGTCACACGCAGCGAATTATTGAGAATGGCTTGCAGCGGGATGATGCAGCCGATGAAAAATGCAAAAAACAGCAAAAACGCGTTCATAGGTGCCTAATTGATAACTTAGTAGCGTGATAGTGTGGTTTGGTTGAACACCTTAAATAGTACTTCACTTTCATGCGGCACTTTTAGCATGGCTACTCGGTTTCCGCCGCCGCTTGAAAGGGCCGCAAAAGCTTGGCGCGGAAAATTAGTGCATTGACCGCGCTGGCGTTGACTTCAACGACCCGCTTCGGCACACTCATCCGGATACCTCATCGCCTGCCGGATATGGCCAATGCGTCGCCAGGCCAGTCACCGTCCGGGCAGATGCTGAGGGAAAACTTTTAATACCGGGAGTAACTCATGCAATTTGCGCCAGCGATTAGAGAAATCAACCGAACAACGCTCGTTGGGCAGCTAGTTTGCGGGAGCACCTCAGCTCTCGCGATGGTCATCGTTATGGCTATCGCATCACCACTCGCCGATGCCAAAACATTCCGCTGGGCAAGCCAGGGCGATATTCTCACTATGGATCCGCATTCGCAAAATGAAGGTCTGAATAATTCGATGTCGGATCATATTTATGAACCGCTCGTCAATCGCGGCAAGACCATGGCGATTGAACCCTGTCTGGCCACCAGCTGGACGCAGCTCAACCCCACCACCATGCGTTTCAAATTGCGCGATAAAGTTATTTTCCATGATGGTGCCGCCTTTAGCGCAGACGACGTGGTGTTTTCAATCACGCGCGCGCTGGAAAAAACATCAGACTTTTCTGCCTACATGCAGGGCATAAAAAGCGCCAAAAAAATTGACGGTCTGACCGTCGATATTGTGAGCGATGGCCCGAATCCTACGCTGCTGGACCAGCTCACGGAAGTCAGAATGATGAACAAGGCGTGGGCCTTGAAAAACAACGCGCAGAAGCCGCAGGATTTTAAAAATAAAGAGGAAACCTATTCCGCACGCAACACCAACGGCACCGGGCCGTTTATTCTCAAGGCGCGCGAACCGGACATTAAAACGGTCATCGTGGTGAATCCAAAGTGGTGGGGCAAACGCGATAGCGAATCCATCGATGAAGTGATCTATACGCCGATCAAAAACAACGCCACGCGCATTTCCGCGCTATTGTCAGGCGAAGTCGACTTCGTGCTCGACCCGCCCGTCCAGGACGTTCCAAAGTTGAAGGAAGATAAGGCGATAAAAGTTCTGGAGGGCAACGAAAACAGGACAATTTTTTTGAATTTTGATCAGGGCCGCGATGAGCTTTTATATGGCAGCAAAGGCAAAAATCCGTTTAAAGATATTCGGGTACGCCAAGCCATGCTCCAAGCCATCGATGTCAATGCGATTTACGTGAGCGTGATGCGCAAGCTTTCACTGCCCACCATGTCGCTGATCGCGCCGCAAGTTCGCGGCTACACCAAAGAGGTTGAAAATCGCCCGCCGGTTGATATTGCGAAAGCCAAAAAACTGATGGCCGATGCGGGCTTCGGTAATGGCTTCGATGTGACCCTTGATTGTCCTGACAATCGCTATATCAACGACCAAGCAATTTGCGTGGCGATCGCCGGCATGCTGGCCAAGATTGATATCCGCGTGAAGGTTAATGCGATGCCGCGCGCGCTTTATTTTCCCAAACTTCAAAACACCGACACCAGCATGTACCTGCTCGGCTGGGGCGTGCCCACTTTTGATTCGCTTTACACCTTGCAGTCGATAGTGCGCACCAAAGGTCTAGGCGGTGATGGCACATGGAATTTTTCCGGTTATTCAAACCCCAAAATAGACGCTATTATCGACGCGCTCAAAACGGAAGTAGACATCAAAAAGCGCGCCGAGCTAACCAAAACAGCGTTACTGCTTGAGCAAGCCGATGTGGGACACATTCCCCTGCATCATCAAATCATTCCGTGGGCCATGCGCGGCAACACTACAGTCGTGCACCGGGCTGACAACCGCATGCTCGCAAAATGGGCAGTCATTAACTAGCCACTGATGTATTCAGCAGCACGCAGGAAGATGGCATTATTGGCGCACTTGTGCTGATACGTACATGCAAATTATTGCTAAACGCCAGTTTCAATGTCAAATTTAGCCTTCGACCCCTAGCCAAGGCTGGAAAACAAAAAGTGCACAAAAATATGGCTCACTTCAAACTTGGCTTTCCTAATCTGAATACCCGGCTCGCCCCACGCGTCATCATGCACGCGCTGGCCGCCGTCGCGCTTTCCATTGCGGTCAGCACCAGCATTGCCAAACCGCTACGCTACGCAACCCAGGACGAACCACAGACACTTGACCCGCATTCCGCCAATCTGGCCG
>JANYGV010000165.1 GCA_025359285.1 Burkholderiales bacterium | reverse complement strand
TGCTGCGCCCGAAAATAATCCTGAAGCTGACCGGCCTAAAAACGAAAACCAGGATGATCCCAAGCCGGAAGAATCGAAGCCAGATGACGCGCTCGGCGACAAAGTGCTGGAGGCCGCGAAGGCGGCAATTCCGGCTGATTTGTTGTCGCAGTTATTGTCGAACGGTGCCGGGCCGGGTGGCGCAAAAGGGGGCTCATCGGGCCGCATGGGGGCGACACGGCAATCCGGCAAACGTGGTCGTCCGCTGGGTGCGCGTCGCGGCATGCCGCGTGCCGGGGCGAGATTGAATGTGATCGAAACATTGCGTGCTGCCGCACCCTGGCAGCGGTTGCGCGCGGCGGAAGCGCTGACACAGTCCCCGTTGCTGGACACCACTCGCCAAAAAATTTACGTTAGGCAAGAAGATTTCCACGTCACACGATACAAAGAACGTCGCGATACCACGGTTATTTTTGTGGTTGATGCCTCGGGCTCGGCGGCGCTGAACCGTTTGGCGGAAGCCAAAGGGGCAGTGGAATTATTGCTCGCCGATTGTTATGTGCGCCGCGATCAAGTCGCGTTGATTTCGTTTCGCGGTAAGAAAGCCGATTTACTGTTGCCGCCGACGCGCTCACTGGTGCGCGCCAAGCGTGGCCTGGGTGGGTTGCCTGGTGGCGGGGGTACGCCGCTGGCGGCGGCCATCGATGCGGCGTTGCAGCTGGCAGATTCCATCGCGCGTCGAGGTGACACGCCCAGCATAGTGTTCCTAACCGATGGTCGCACCAACATTGCCCGCGATGGCTCGCCAGGCCGTCCGGCAGCGGAAGCCGATGCGCTACTCTCCGCCCGCCAGTTGCGCGCACAGCGATTCGCGACGGTGTTTGTGGATACCTCCACGCAGCCAGCGCCGCAAGCGGAGCGCATTGCCAAAGAAATGGGCGCGATTTATCAGCCGCTGCCGTATGCCAATGCGGCCACGATATCGAATGTGATCCGTGAAAAAGCGCTGGCGAAATAGTGTGGCGCAATAGCGTGGGGCGCGTGAATTGAATTTCGATCTTGACGGCAGCCGCTGGCCAAATCGCGAGGCGAGCCGCTTCGTGCAGGCCGGTGGGCTTAAATGGCATATTCAGCAAGCTGGCGATGGCCCGGCCCTGTTGCTGCTGCATGGCACGGGTGCGGCCACGCATTCATGGCGCGATCTGCTGCCGCGACTCGCCGAAAAATTTACGGTGATTGCAGCTGACTTGCCGGGACATGGATTTAGTGAAGCGCTGCCGACCACGCAGATGTCGTTGCCCGGCATGGCGCGGGCAGCGGGGGATTTATTGCGGGCGCTTAAAGTCGAGCCGCAACTGGTGGTTGGGCATTCTGCCGGTGCGGCGATTTTGGTGCGAATGTGTCTGGATGCGCAGATCAAGCCGCGTGCTTTGGTGAGTCTGAACGGCGCGATGTTGCCGCTGCGTGGCATGGCGGGCGTGGTTTTTCCGACAGCGGCCAGGCTGATGGCGGCCACTTCACTGGTGCCGCGCTTATTCTCGTGGCGAGCGCAAGATCCGAATGCGATTGCGCGATTGATTTCAAGTACGGGCTCCAAGCTGGACCGACTCGGCGCAGAACTCTACGCGCGGCTGATTCGCGATCCGGCGCACGTTGCCGCCACGCTTAATATGATGGCGCAATGGGATTTGGTGCCGCTCGAAAGAAACCTTCCGATGTTGAAAACGTCCTTAGTATTAATCGTAGGGTCAAATGATTTAACGGTTTCGCCCAATGAAGCGAATCGCGTCAAGGCACTTGTGCCAGACGCAAAAATTACGACGCTGGCAGGCTTGGGGCATTTGGCGCATGAAGAGCGGCCTGACGAAATCGCGAAGCTGATTACCCGCATTTTTGAAGGCCATGCGCCTGCTGTTACCCTCTGTTAATATCGAAAAAATAAACTTTATCTTTGGCAAAAATAATGATGTCGGCTCCCAATCAATTCATCAATCCCTCCTCAAGCGCTGCCAAGAAACAAGCGCACGCCGTGGTCATCGGCTCCGGCTTTGGCGGCTTGGCCGCGGCGGTGCGCCTGGGCGCGCGTGGCTATCGTGTCACTGTGCTAGAAAAGCTCGATATGCCCGGTGGCCGCGCTTATGTTTACAAGCAGGACGGGTTTACGTTTGATGGCGGGCCGACCGTGATTACCGCGCCATTTTTGTTTGAAGATTTGTGGAAGTTATGCGGCAAAAAATTAAGCGACGATGTTGAGCTGCGCCCGATCACGCCGTTTTACCGGATTCGGTTTGACGACGGAAAATCATTCGATTACACCGGGGACGCGGTTGCCATGCGCGCCGAAGTGGCCAAGTTTTCGCCAGACGATGTGGCCGGTTATGAAGCGTTCATGCGCGCAAGTGAGGCCACCTATCGCGTTGGTTTCGAGGAGCTGGCGCATGTGCCGTTTAATTCGTTTATGGACATGGTGAAAATTCTGCCGGACATCCTGCGATTGCAGGGTCATCGCACCGTCTATGGTCTGGTCTCGAAATATGTGAAGAACCCGTATGTTCGTACTGTGTTGAGTTTTCATCCGCTGCTGGTCGGCGGAAATCCGTTCACCACCACCGCGATTTACGGCATGATCGCGCACCTTGAGCGCGAGGGCGGCGTGCATTTTGCGATGGGCGGCACCGGTAGTCTGGTGCGCGGCATGGTCGGCTTGATTGAGGGGCAGGGCAACACATTGCGCTGTAATGTGGAAGTCGCCGCCATCACCCTGAACGGCAAAAAGGCGACCGGGGTACGGCTGAAAAATGGTGAAGAAATTCCCGCTGACATTGTGGTGTCAAACGCCGACTCCGCGTGGACCTATCGCAATCTGCTGCCGCCCGAAGTGCGCAAACGTTGGACCAACAAAAAGATTGAAAAATCGCGTTACTCGATGAGCTTGGTCGTCTGGTATTTCGGCACCAAGCGGCAATATCCCGAGGTCGCCCACCACTCGATTTTGCTCGGGCCGCGCTATAAAGAATTGCTCAATGATATTTTCGAGAATAAAGTTTTGGCTGATGATTTCAGCATGTATTTGCATCGCCCCACGGCGACCGATACCTCGTTAGCCCCGCCCGGTTGCGACGCGTTTTATGTGTTGTCACCGGTGCCGCATTTGGGCAGCGGCATTGACTGGAAAGAAAAGGCCGAGCCGTATCGTCGGGCGCTGATGAAAAGTTTGAGCGAAACCGTCTTGCCGGGATTGGAACATGAAGTAGTGAGCTCGCATATGCTCACCCCGCAGGATTTTCAGGATCGCTTGAACTCCTTTAACGGTGCCGCGTTCGGGTTGGAACCCGTGTTGCTGCAAAGCGCCTGGTTCCGTCCTCATAACCGCAGCGAGGACGTAGAGCATCTCTATCTCGTTGGCGCAGGCAC
>JANYGV010000151.1 GCA_025359285.1 Burkholderiales bacterium | reverse complement strand
TGATCGTATTGGATCGTCTTGATGACTTTGGCGGGATCAAGCGAAATACGCGGGTTCATGGTGACGATGACGGGGGTTTTAAAAGGTAGCGGCTGTAAGCGATTGATTAAATATGAGAGCGACACGCCGTCGAACTCCTTTATGGTAATTTCGCTCGATATAGCTGACGCATAAGCCGCATGATAGTTCCACGATGCCCACGCACGACGGCGAATCGGCAGCACGCGCGTATCGGTATGCAAAATCGCGGTATTGGGCTGATAGGGAATAGCCGACAAGATCCGTTTTTCTTCGTCGGAGGCATCGGCAAGAATCCGTAATGTCTGGTCGGTGTGGCAGGCAAATATGATCTGGTCAAATGTCTCGGTGAGATTATTGGCCGTTATCGAAACGCCGCCCAGATTTCGCACCACGCTGGTCACGCCCGCATTAAGGCGCACATCCAGGCGCGGATCGACAGGACCGCTGATCAGCGCGCGGGTGTAAGTTTGCGTACCGCCTTTAACGGTGCGCCATTGCGGCCGATTACTGACGGATAAGAGCCCGTGGTTGTGGCAAAACGTGAGCAGAGTCGCGAGCGGAAAATCGTCAATTTTTTGTGTGGGCGTCGACCAGACACAGCCTGCCATCGGGCTCAAATACCAGTCGCGGAACGCGGCGCTATACCGATTGGCGCGCAGAAATTCGCCCACGGTGCCGGGCATAGCCGCGTTGCTGGTGACTAGACCGGTCGCTTCGCGGTTAAAGCGCACGATGTCGCGCAGCATGCCCAAAAATTTTGGCTTGAACAGATTCGCTGGCTGCGCAAATACCGTCGCCAGATTTGACCCAGACCACTCCAGCCGACTATCGTTGCCGTCAGTGAGTTTGACGCTAAACGACATATCTGACAGCGCGTCCGTCACCCCCACGTGCTTAAACATGGCGATTAAATTGGGGTACGTCCAGTCGTTGAACACCAGAAACCCGGTATCGACCGGCGCCGTCACGCCATCAAGCGTTACATTGATAGTGTTGGTGTGGCCGCCAAGATAATCGTTTTGCTCAAACAAGGTGACCTGATGAGCGCCGCCTGCAAATTTGCTGAGCAGCCACGCGGCCGACGCGCCCGCAATACCCGATCCAATAACCGCAATTTTCATCAATTTATCTTAATTTTTTGGTGTAATTCTGAGCTCTAACGCGACGTTGCCAAACGTTACATCCAGTCTACTTAACGCTTGCCCAAGACTGGTTGAACGCTTGTAAAAGCATTCCGACGCGTACGATTGCAACTTTCTGGGAAAATTCACCATCTTCAACATCCGTCGACGCGCCATACCCGTATAGAAGTGTCAATTTGGCTGAGTAGAATACCTAAAAAATGTCCCAAAAGACTACATTCCTTGCAATTCTACGGATGGTTTAATGGGTTGGATGTGAGCTGGAGTTGCGTTGGAAATGAGCTGGACTCGCTCAAGCAGCGCCCAACATATGCACCCATCGGGCACGTGGCACTCGTAATTTTGTTATCCTACGCACTAACCGGAAATTATATGCAAACCAAAGCCGACGCTCCACAGATGCTGTACCCCGATTTATTTCGCGATCTTGAAAAATCACGCTGGGATCTGGCGACCGATATTCCTTGGGCTGACTTTGATGCGGCCAAGCTCACCGACGAACAGGCGATCACGATCAAAATGAACGCGATTACCGAATGGTCTGCATTACCAGCGACCGAAATGTTCCTGCGCGATAACCAGCATGACAGCGATTTTTCCGCATTCATGTCGATCTGGTTTTACGAGGAGCAGAAACACTCGCTGGTATTGATGGAGTATTTGCGCCGCTACCGGCCTGACATGGTGCCGAAAGAGGAAGAGCTGCATGCGGTTCGGTTTACATTCGACCCGGCTCCCGCGCTGGAAACATTGATGCTGCATTTTTGTGGCGAAATTCGTTTGACGCAATGGTATCGCCGCGCCGCCGAATGGCACACCGAACCCGTGATCAAGAAAATTTACGATACGATTTCGAAAGACGAAGCACGCCACGCTGGCGCTTATTTTCGTTATATGAAACGGGCGATTGAAAAAGTCGGCGGCGAGGCGCAAATCGCGTTCGCTAAAATCGGTGTGCTGATGGCGAGTTCCGGCAAAAGCGGTAAACCACTGCATCC
>JANYGV010000136.1 GCA_025359285.1 Burkholderiales bacterium | reverse complement strand
CATCATTGGGGCAATCTTGCGGGGCAGGTCATGGTGTTTTTTATTCTCACCGTTGCGGCTGCTGAATCCGCAATTGGCCTAGCGATTCTGGTGATTTTATTTCGCAATTTGCGCAGCATTAATGTGGATGATATTGCCACGCTGAAAGGTTAATTCCGGGTTGATACACAGTTAAAAAAGAGGTTAAGTTTTACTGCCAGGGCTCGTGCGGCAATATCCACGGGCATCTTGAAGCATATTTGGCCCGAGATACCCGCCAATGCTGGCCTTTTGGCGATGGCTTAGGCCATTTGCTGAAATCAGTTAATTATTCTGTTTTATAAAAATAACGAACTCATGATCGAAAATAAATTAGCTCTGCTTGCCGTTCCGTTGCTGCCGCTGGTGGGCGCGGTTTTGGCAGGCTTTCTTGGCCCTCGCTTAGGTCGGAGCACGGGTCGCACGTTTGCGCACAGTGTCACGATTCTGGGCGTGGCGGCGTCATTGGTGCTGTCATTTTTCATTTTCCAAGATGTGCTCGCAGGCAAGTCATTCAACGGCTCGATTTACACCTGGCTTGTCACCGGCGGGATCAAATTCGAAGTCGGTTTCCTGATTGATTCGCTCACCGTGATGATGATGTTGGTCGTCACATTCGTGTCGCTCATGGTGCATATCTACACCATTGGCTATATGGCTGAAGATGAAGGCTACACGCGCTTCTTTGCGTATATCTCGCTGTTCACTTTTTCGATGTTGATGCTGGTGATGTCGAATAATTTCCTGCAATTATTTTTCGGCTGGGAAGCCGTTGGGCTGGTGTCATATTTGCTGATCGGCTTTTGGTACACGCGGCCCACCGCAATTTACGCGAACCTGAAAGCATTCCTCGTTAACCGCGTCGGCGATTTCGGATTTCTGCTCGGCATTGGTCTCGTCTTTGCCTACATGGGCACGCTCGATTACGCAGAAGCATTTCGTGCGGCTCCCGCGTTGAAGGAGCAGATGATCTCGCTAATTCCCGGCTGGCAATTCTCGCTGATTACCGTTACCTGCATCTGTCTCTTCATCGGTGCGATGGGCAAGTCTGCGCAATTTCCGCTGCATGTGTGGCTGCCCGATTCGATGGAAGGCCCGACCCCGATTTCCGCACTGATTCACGCGGCGACGATGGTGACAGCCGGTATTTTTATGGTCGCGCGCATGTCGCCGTTGTTTGAAATGTCGGAGACTGCACTGTCGTTTGTACTTATCATTGGCTCCATCACCGCATTTTTTATGGGGTTGATTGCGATCGTGCAATACGATATCAAGCGCGTCGTGGCCTATTCCACGCTCTCGCAACTTGGCTACATGACAATGGCACTCGGGGCATCGGCGTACTCGGCAGGTGTGTTTCATTTGATGACGCACGCATTCTTCAAAGCGGTGTTATTCCTCGGCGCAGGTTCCGTCATTATCGCCATGCACCACGAACAAGACATGCGCAAAATGGGCGGCTTGCGTAAATATTTGCCGATCACGTATTTCACGGTGCTGATCGGCGCGCTGGCGAACGCGGGCTTTCCGCCCTTTGCCGGTTTCTTCTCCAAGGACACCATCATCGAAGCGATCCACGCATCGCATACGCCGGGTGCTGACATTGCCTACATCGCCGCATTGTTGGGCGTGTTTGTGGGCGCGCTGTATTCATTCCGCCTGGTGTTCTTCGCGTTTCATGGCAAAGAACGATTTGGTCACGATGACCATCATGCCCATGACAAACATGACGCGCACGATGACCACGAACATCACGGCTTGGCGCCCGGCGAGAAGCCACACGAGTCTAAATGGGTAGTGACGCTGCCATTGATTTTGCTGGCGATCCCGTCGGTGTTTATTGGTGGCTTGTTGATTGAGCCGATGCTCTACGGCAGCTTTTTTGCTGACTCGATTGCAGTCAGCGAAACCATGAAGGAATTGAAAAACGAATTCCACGGTGCTGGCGCGATGATCCTGCATAGCCTTAAATCATTGCCGTTCTGGTTTGCCGTCGCGGGTGCGGCCACAGCGTGGGTTTGCTATATCTGGAAGCCAGAATTGCCCGCAAAAATTCGCGCCACCTTAGCATTGCCGGTAAGAATTCTCGACGATAAATACGGCTTTGATCGCTTCAATGATTTCTTCTTCGCCTGTGGCGCGCGCAAGCTCGGTGGCGCGTTGTGGAAATTCGGCGATGTCACCATCATCGACGGCTTCTTCGTCAACGGTACCGCCAAGCTGATTGGCTGGTTCTCCGGCGTTACCCGCAAGCTGCAAACCGGATTTGTTTACAGCTATGCGTTCACGATGATTATCGGTGTGTTTGGGCTACTCACCATCCTTTTCCTCAAACTTCGCCCGTTCTGAAATCACCAACAATATGCAATCTAGTTCCTACTTCTTAAGTCTCGCCATCTGGATTCCGATTGTTGCGGGCGTGCTCGTGTTATTTTTGAGTGGCGATAATCAAAAAAATCTTGCGCGCATTGTGGCCCTAGTCAGCAGTATTGTCGGTCTCATCTTCGCGCTGCCGCCGTGGGTGTATTTTGATTACGCGGCAAACAGCATGCAGTTCAGTGAATTCGTACCGTGGATTTCGCGTTTCAATATCAACTACGCGCTTGGCGTGGATGGCATTTCGGTGCTGCTGATTGCGCTGAACAGTTTTACGACGGTGCTGGTGGTCATTGCCGGTTGGCGCGTGATTGAAGAAAAAGTATCGCAATATCTCGCCGCGTTTTTGATTATGTCTGGCCTCGTTAATGGCGTATTCGCCGCGATGGATGCGATTCTGTTTTATCTGTTTTTTGAAGCGATGCTGATCCCGATGTTTTTGATTATCGGTATCTGGGGCGGGCCGCGGCGCGTGTATGCCGCGGTAAAGTTTTTCTTGTATACCTTGTTAGGTTCGCTGTTAATGCTGGCCGCGTTTATCTATTTGTACAACGTCACCAACGGCAGTTTCAATATTCTTGATTTCCACAAAGTACCGCTGGGCATAGCCGCGCAAACGGTT
>JANYGV010000119.1 GCA_025359285.1 Burkholderiales bacterium | reverse complement strand
CCTTCGCTTTCGACCTGGGTGATACGCGTGACCGCCGCGAGCAGCGCCGATGCCGCGCTCGCCGAGGTCTCGCGGGTGAGATCGACAAAACGCCCGCCGCTGCGTTCAGCGATGAATTTTAGAAACGTCGAATCCATTTTGCTGGCGGCTGAAATTGAATATAGGGGCACACGCAGTTTCGCAAAGCCGGTTCGCTCGTTTTGTTTGTCCGTGTCTCTACTACCCGCGCCGGAAAAATTATGCAGTCCATCAGAAAACAACAAATATTCACGCACGTTGGCTTCGGGTGCGAATGCATTCAAATTTGTCGCGCCATCATAGGCAACGGCTGCCAGTACATCGCGCAGCGCCTTCCAATCGCCATTGCTGATGCGAAACGATTGTGTCGGCGCGGCGACATTGCGAATTTGTGTCAGTCGCACTTCGCCGTCGCGCATCTTTTTGAAATAAGTATCCAGCAGTTGAAATTCACCTGCGTGGTCGCGGCCTTGGCCGCGGCTGCCTGAGCTGTCCCAGATAATGCCGACTGTCTGCGGGATTTCACGCGCCAATGCGCCTGATTTTTCGGTTCTGCCGGTTTTGTCTGGGGCATTGTTGGTCGGGATTGCCACATCGGCAACGAAATATGTTTTTCCTTCAAAAAGCTGCGTTTCTACTACCGGCGATGTGGATGTGGGCACGGCGAATTCGATCACCGCGTCGCCGAAGCCTGCGACCGCAAAATCACGGCGTGATTCGTGCATTCGATACGTGTTGCTCAATAAGTCTTTTGATAAATTGATGGGTCCATAGCGATTGCGGCGGATTTGCGGTGTTGTTTGGGTTGATTTATCCGCGACGCGGATCGTGGCGCTTATTTCAAATGTGCCGACCCGGTCCGCGAAGCCGATGGGCAAACGATAAAGTGTCTCGCCGCCCGCATCAGTCAGATTTTCGGCGATGCGAATCACCACGCGTTTGACGCCTTGCGCGGGAATGGGATAAACCCGGAGTTTGAAATTATTTCCCTGCGTGATTTCGAGCAGACCCGGATCAATCCGGGTGCGAATTACGTCCTCAAACACCGCCTGCCCTTTGGCTTTCTCGACCGGCACTGCTTCGCGTAATTTGCCATTGACATCCATCGCGAAACTCGCGACGCGTTGACCATCGAGCAACGGAAATTGCAATTCGCCCTCTAATACCCGATTGTTTGGATTGAAAAACGTCAGGTCAATTTCGGTGGCGGCGCGCCGACCGCTGACATCTCCCGCGACGCGCACGGTCTGTAGCTGAATCGGGGCGACATCACGGTTAGCAACGACCAACACCGGTGGACGCCAGATAAGTGAGGGTGCAGGCGGTTTCCAGTCGGGAACCGACGCGACCCGCGCGTGGGCGGATGGCCAGATGGAGGTAAAAACCAGCAACGCTGTGGTGGAAAGTGCAAGCGGCCAAGCAACCAGAAATTTATTCACGGAAAGTCCTTTTTTAAGAAGTGCTATTCCGTTAAGCGCTGGCGAATTGAAAAAGGGTTAAGGTTTAATTCTGATTATTCAGCAAGTTAAAAATGACGAGGTCCGCGTCGGTATTGCGTTGTAGAGCATTTATGGTTGAAGAGTACCGTATATGCGTGGGTTTGTTTTTTTAAAAATGCGAGACTGCTGAGTAATTTAGGCCGTCGAATTGCACTTTCTAGTTTTCTACTTTTCTGCCGCCCGTCCTGGCGGCTGCCGGTTCGGCTGCTCCGCATCTGCCTGCTTTGATGGCTGTGCCGCGTCGAACGCAGGAAGGGTCATGGCGTGATGATAGATTTCCAGAACGTGCGGAAATTTGTCGAGCGAACATTTGAAGCGGTTGGCATTAGTCACTTGCGGAATCAGGCAAATGTCGGCGACGGTTGGCATGTCGCCCACACAAAATCGGCTGTGAATTTTTCTCGCTGCGAGCATCGTCTCAATGGCGCTAAAACCTTGGTTGATCCAGTGGCAGTACCAATGGGTCTTCTGGCTGTCGGTCATCCCGAAATCAGCGCTAATCGTGTCGAGCACTTTGGGATTATTCAACGGGTGAATATCGCAGGCAATCATCAGCGCAATTGAGCGCGCGGTTGCACGCTCGCGCGGGTCGGTGGGCAGCAGCGGTGGATCGGGATAGAGATCGTTCAAATATTCAATGATGGCGAGCGATTGCGCGAGCGCGAACGCGTCTGCATGCCCATCGGTATCGTCAATCAAATAGGGCACTAACCCTTGCGGATTGATCGCGCGGTATTCGTCGCGGAATTGCATTTTTTTGGCCAGATGAACGGAGTGGTGCTCCGGTTTCAAGCCTTTTAAATTCATTGCGATGCGCACGCGGTAGGCCGCAGACGATCGAAAGTAGCCATACAAAATCATGGGTGTTCACCGAATATAATGTGGGGATGGATGATTATAAACATGCTCTAAAGGGTGACGCAGCAGGTGGGTCGGGTGAGTCGGAAGTCACCCGTCAGCAACTCATCACGTGGCTTGCCGCCGCAGATCAGTTTGCGGCAGCTGGCGACGCCAATTTCGCGGATGATGGTGAGACGGCTGCGGCGCCGGTTTTAACCGTGGGGAAGCCGCTGAAACCTGCTGCAGTGCTCATCCTACTGGTCAATCACGGCGATGCAGGTGACTCAACATCACGCGAGTCAGAATCAGGCCCCCGCGTACTATTCACGCAGCGGACGGCGCATTTGACCGATCATGCTGGCCAGATCAGTTTTCCAGGAGGCCGCGTAGAAGCGGATGATCGCGACCCAATTCATACGGCGCTCCGTGAGACTGAAGAAGAGACCGGTTTGGATGCCGCACGGATCGAAGTGCTTGGGTCTATTCCCCACTATTCGACCGGCACCGGCTATCAAATTAAGCCGGTGGTGGCATGGATTGATGGGCCGGTAACATACACACCTGATCCGAAAGAAGTGGCGGAATGTTTTGAAGTGCCATTCTCGTTTTTGATTGATGAGCGTAATCATCGCCTTGAAAGTGCAATGTACAAAGGCCGGATGCGCAGTTATTACGCAGTGCCGTATCACCATCGCTATATCTGGGGTGCCACAGCGGGGATGCTGGTAACGCTGACGCGGGTGATTGCGCATGCTCGCCGCGCTTGAGCAAGTGGAGCAGCAAAGAATAAATTCGCATTGAGCCCACAAAAATTATTTTTAACAACCATGTTTTTATCATTAACCAAGAGGAAAAAATGAATACAACAGCAAGCGGTTTGCAGTACGAAGATAAAGTTGAAGGCACCGGTGCCACGGCGGTGGCGGGCAATCATGTTTCAGTGCATTACACCGGCTGGCTTTATGTAGATGGCAAGGCGGGCTCGAAGTTTGATTCGAGCAAGGATCGTGGTGACCCGTTCCAGTTTCCGCTGGGTGGTGGACGTGTTATTCGCGGTTGGGATGAAGGCGTGGCTGGAATGAAGGTCGGTGGCACGCGACATCTGGTGATTCCGCCTGATTTAGGCTACGGCGCGCGCGGTGCGGGTGGCGCGATTCCGCCCAATGCGACCTTGTTGTTTGAAGTGGATTTGTTAGGCGTTTAATTAAACTTAGTGGCAACCTTAGTGACCATTATCTACGGCGAATGCGGATAGTGAAGAGGAGCGCGCTAAAGTTTGTGCGCTCCAATTTGCAGTCGCTGGTATTGGTCGTATTTTTCATCAATCGCGTCGTCGGCTCCTGGCGTGCGAGTGACGGTGATCCAGACATCGTTGGCGAAGGTTTCGCAAAGCCGGGTGGTGTAATCAATTTCTTCTTCTGCCACGCCGCGGGCTGTTTCATAATTGGGCGCTTTCCACTCGAACATCAGATATTGGGCCAGCGTATCTTTAAAAATTTCAATATCGCCATCGTCGACTTCGACAACCTCGGCGA
>JANYGV010000078.1 GCA_025359285.1 Burkholderiales bacterium | reverse complement strand
TGGCCGCGCGCGAGTTGCTGATCCGCAAATTCAATGTGCGTCACCGTCGGCTGGTGCCATTTTTATGTATCTCGATTTGCCTGGGTTTTTCCGCGTTTTATGAAATTATTGAATGGTGGAGTGCCTTGGCGATGGGCCAGGGCGCGGATGATTTTCTCGGTACCCAAGGCTACAT
Source organism: Burkholderiales bacterium (assembly GCA_025359285.1). Lineage (GTDB taxonomy): Bacteria > Pseudomonadota > Gammaproteobacteria > Burkholderiales > Usitatibacteraceae > UKL13-2. The sequence continues at coordinate 8,352 of JANYGV010000078.1, read as the reverse complement.
TTGGGACACCCAATCCGATATGTTTTTCGCACTTGTCGGTGCTATTGCCGCTTTATGGTTGCTGACGCGCTGGCACGACACGCAAATTCGCGAAATTTGAATAACGCCCCCTTACGACCTTGAATAAGCTACATACCTTTAAATAAATGCGCGTAGCCGCGGCTCACGGGTAGCTCCGCTTTCACGTCTTTTAATTTCACCATGGTGTGGCCCATGATGTCGCGTTTGCTGCCGATAATGGCGTTCACGTTGACGATCGTGGAACGGTGAATTTGCCAAAACTCATCCGGATTAAGTTGCGCTTGCAGCTCGGCCAATGGCGTGCGAATTAACGATTCGCCGTCTTTGGTATAGACGCTTACGTATTTGTCCTGCGCCTGAAAGTACAACACTTCATCGACGGGAATCTGCTTGGTCAGCTCGCCGACCGAGGCGCGAATAAAGCGCAGATAACTACTGCGGGCGGCTGGCAATACATTCGACAGCGATTTCAACAACGCGTTGAGGTCAGGCGGCACATCGTTTTTGGCGAGCTTTTCTTTTAGCCGCGAAATCGCGCGCGTTAAGCGCTCGTCCGTTACCGGTTTCAGCAAATAATCGACCGCTTGTTTGTCAAAGGCATCGACCGCATATTGATCGAACGCCGTGACAAATACGATACGGGTTTTTGCATCAATTCGTCCGGCGACTTCCAAGCCAGTCAACCCCGGCATGCGAATGTCGAGAAACACCATGTCCGGCGCATGATCATCAATCAAGCGCAGCGCCTCGGGGCCGTTGGCGGCCAAGGCCAGCACATTTAATTCTGGCCAAAGGGCGGCCAAACGGTCTTTGAGAAATTGAGAGAGGTGGAGTTCGTCATCAGCGATGATAGCGGTAGGGTTCATTTTCAGTAGTTTTTAGTTGAGTGGATTCTGTATCAGCTCCCGCGCCCCTGCATGGGCCTGGGCGCTCGCAGGCGCGACGCATGCGTCGCGAAACTACGTAAAAAATGTTCGGAAATATAGGGGCAGTATAAAAATTGGATCGCCAATATGGACGGGCGCCAACGAGCATTTATTCGCCAACCGCGGCACCCGTGCTAGCATTTCATTTTGCATCAAAGCTAATCGTAATCCGTGTGCCACACGGCTTATTCTCCTCAATACTCACGGAACCCGCATCTCCGTAAAGCTGCTTTACCCGCTCACGAACATTCTTAAGTCCAATCCCGTTTGAGCCTGAATCTTTAAATCCCAAGCCAGTATCAGCAACCGTGATGGCGATCTGCTCACCAACGCGTTTGGCCGTGATGGACACCTCGCCACCTTCCATTTTGGGTTCAAGACCATGCTTTATTGCGTTTTCGACCAGTGGTTGCAATAGCATCGGTGGTATTGATACATCGCGCAGATCATCCGGCAAATCAATATGCACTTTGAGCCGCTCCCCCATGCGAATTTGCAGAATCGAGAGAAACGTTTTCATCATCTCAACATCCGCACTCAGCGTGGTTTCTTTCTCGCGAGTGGCGGCCAAAGTCGCTCGTAAATAGGCGATAAATTGCTCCAACATCTGCTTGGCTTGGTCCGGCTGGGAGTGAATCAGGCCGGTCACATTGGCGAGGGTATTGAATAAAAAATGCGGCTCGATTTGCGCCTGCAATGCTCGCAATGAGGCTTCTGACGTCGCCCTTACGGCGGCCTCGGTGCGTTCGCGTTCCTCAGCCAGCGAAATCTGTGTCGTCAACTCTTCCGCACGGCGACGCCAAACAATAGTGAGCACCATCGAGATGGTAAACGACAATACGAATGAGGTGGTCAACTGGCTACGGGTACCGAGCCATTGGCGGATGTCCGCATTGCCCGGGAAAAACGACACCAAAAACATTGAGGCCGTCACTACACCCATCCCCACTACGGTGTAGAACAACGCGATGATCATAAACGACTGGCGATTTATGATGCGCGTAAGCGGGCCTATCGCTTCGAAAATCCCCCAAAACGCGAAGCCGATGACATTCGAAATGAGTAGATTCTGCTGAATAATCTCGCCGAGCTTTGGCCATAGCTTTTCGGGGCTATTAAAAATGAACGCCAGCAACGTAAACGCCAATGCGAACAAGGCATTAAGAATCAACGTGTAGATCAAGTTCCTGACAATGCTGCGCGGCCACTGACGGAAAAAATGAATCATCTCCAGCGGGTGAAAATGTTCCCCACTGGTAAAGCTGTCTAACGCTTCTTCAGCCTTGCTACGTGCACTGCTGCTCGCTACATTTTTATTGGCGGCGGTTTTGTTCATAGCAATCGTATTCATATCCGAGCTTTAAGTTTAGCCAGCTTCAGCAACGTTTTTCAGAATAAATTACGCGGATGCCTGGTTATTTACAAACGGCTTTACTTCCGCCAGAGTACGTTTTGTCGCTTCTGGCTGACCGCGATTCTGCCACCAGCGATAAACGAAATAACCAATCGCGGCCACGCCAATGGTCGCCACCAACGTTTTGATGGCGCGTGCCCACGTCACGATCAAACCAATGCCCATGCCAAACGCCACCCATTGCACCCACCAGATGCCGGGTGAGGTGAAGTAGTTGATAAAGGCGCAAAGTCCCACCACAAAAATCATGCGGAACGGATAGGTAATGGCGGCCGTCAGATCGGTTACAACGTTGAGTGGGTTCATGCTGGGCTCCTTGGGGTGTTGGTGAGGTTGAATTAAGTAACGTAAGGCCAGTGTAAGGTCAGTATTTGCGCGGCGCGTTGGGCTTGCGATGAATGGCATGTGATGCAGCGCCAAATGCATAAAAGCCGCGCCAGTGGTGGCTGTTATGGAGCAGTGATGGGACAGTGAAGGGGCAGCGCCAGCGGGGATAGCGCTATTTCCTCAACTTAGGCGGCATAAAAATTGCCGTGAAAGCACAGCGGCATCCAATACGGCAACCGCGCAATCGCTACCGGCCCGGCGCTAAGATTGAGCGCGTCAAACACGGTGGTGAAGGTCTGCTGGCGAGCCTGATCAAAGCCGACGCCGATCAACCAGCCCACGCCTTCTTTCAACGAATCGGGCTTCGGCACCACGATGTGCTCTTCCAACTGCACATCATCGCCAAAAGTGTACCGGTCCGTTTTGCCCGTCTCGGTATCCACGCGAAGCACGCTGTTGAATCGCGAGGAAGGGTCATGGCCGACATAGGAGGGATAGAAAACCATGCGGTTTCGTTGCGCGACAAAACGCGGATCGATCCGTGGAAACTCCACCGATTCGCTGCGCGTCTCCATCGAGCACTGGCGCCTACTCAAATCAATTTTCATGAAACAAGCGTTAGATGCAGCGGCTGCCACCGACTCGCCGCGCATCAAGCGCGGCATGTATTCACGCATGATGTCGAGGCTGTCGCTTTTTACAAAATCCACGCGGATCATGTTATTTATTTCCCATGCATTGCCGAAATGGAACACCATAAACGCAGGCATTTCCATCACGACCTGCTTGGTGAAGTCGGCTTTTTCAACCACCAGCACTTTGACGCTTTCTTTCCCATTCCAGCGCAATGACTCACCGAAACTTCCACCCGCTTTAAGTGCGTCGCGATCCATGGTCACCGGCGCCAGCAGAAAAATAATATGCTTTTGCGATACGGCGAAATCATGCACCATTGCCGATGGTGGCGAATCCAGCAGGTGATAGCGCAACATTTCGCCCGCTGCGGACAAGTGATACAAAACAATTTTGCCAAATCCGGCGCTGCCAAAATTCCACAACGTACCATCCGCTTCCACTTTCGGATGCGCCGAAAACGGCATCGCTTTCAGTTCAGGTTTCCATGTCACCACGCCGCGTGTGGCCAGCGTTTGCGGATCAAGATCGTAGGCTGATCCGCCTTCCCACATTGCCAGCAACCGATCACCTAGCCGCACTACATTGGTATTGGCGGTATTGGCCGAATCGCTATTTTTCACAGGCCGCTTGGCTTTAATAGCGGTGCCAAATGACGGCATTAGAAATTCCCCCGCTTCGGACTCAGCAACAAATTTTTCTGTGCGAATAAATTTAGCCTGATGCGACACGCCCTTATCCGTGAAGCGCCATGCGTTGAGCAGTCCATCGCCATCAAACCAATGCTGATAACGCTGCCCGCCGCGCTCAAACAGCCCCGGGCCGTTGCGATAAAAAACCCCTCGCAACGCGGCTGGAATTTTGCCTTCCACCGCCACGTTGTCGCAGGCCACATCTTGGCCCGCAAAACCGCGAAATGGTGTGAGGCGTGGATTATTGGCAAATAGTGGTTTGGGTGCGACAGCCTCCGCGCCAGCGCCAACTGCACTAAATAAAAACGGGAGTGTGGCAGCGGTGCTAGCGGCACCTAAAAATGAGCGACGATCCATGATGACCGCGCACTATTTCAAATTAAGCGTGATGGTTTTCTTGTCCGTACCCAGCTTGAACTTGGCCTGTTCAAACGTGGGCGGCCCATAGTTGCCCATCGCATCGTTTGAAAAACCGTATGCTTCAATCGGCATGCCGGCCACATTGGTGTCGAATTTGCCATTGCCGTTTTCATCGTGGTAAATCGAAATAGCATATTCACCGACGGGCAAATCCTTGAATTCATAGGTCACACCATCCTTTGCGGCCGGTGTGCCGACACTCTTAAGGCCATTTTTCATCCAGCCTTCGGATTTATCGTACAGCGCGATAAAAACCTGCCCGTTCCCACTGGTGAGGCCTTTAATTTCAACGGTTAAATCTGCGGCATAAGCCGTCGTGGATACACTGGCAGAAATCGCGAAAGCGAGTGCGAGTTTGTTAAGCGATGTTGAACGTTTCATGTGGATTCCCCGTTGGTTTAATCGAGATTGCATCTTGCCAATGCCGATCAACGAGCTGGGCTTATTTGCGACGAACCGCGCAAAACCGGCGCGAATGGCATGGCGGCCGTGCGAGCTGCGCCGCAGCTTGCCACTACAGTGCGGTACGCAAATCCCAAAGCTCCGGAAATAGCCGAACGCCGACCATATCGCGCAGATAGCCGACGCCGGAAGTGCCGCCCGTGCCGCGCTTGAAGCCAATCACGCGCTCGACCGTGGTCACATGACGGAAGCGCCACTGGCGAAAATAGTCTTCGAGATCGACTAATTTTTCGGCAAGCTCATACAAATCCCAGTGCGCCTTCGGGTTTGCATACACGCTGGCCCACGCTTGGGCCACGCTGTCATTGGCTACATACGGCAGCGACCAGTCACGATCAATGACGACGTGATCCAGCGCCATGCCACGGCGCGCCACAAGACGATTCGCCTCGTCATAGATGGATGGCGATTCCAGCAGCACCTTGAGCGGCGCGTGCAGTTCCGGGCGATGCTCGAAGGGTGTCAACATGGCCCGTTTTTTATTGCCAAATAAAAATTCAAGCGAGCGATTTTGGTGTGACTGGAACCCGGATGATTTTCCCAGGCTTTCGCGGAACGATGAATATTCGGAAGGCGTTAACGTAGACAGAATGTCCCAAGCTTGAATCAGGTTATTCATGATTCGCGACACGCGCGACAACATTTTGAAGGCCGGCTGCAAATCATCATCGATAATTTGCCTGCGGGCAGCGACCAGCTCGTGCAGCGCCAGCTTCATCCACAGCTCGGTCGCCTGATGTTGAATAATGAACAGCAGCTCGTTGTGTTCATTTGAAGCGGGTTGCTGCGCGGACAATAACAAATCCAGCCTGAGATAATCGCCATAACTCATCGCGTCGCGAAAGTCGGCGTGGGCGCCTTCAGGCAAGTTTGAGGGTTCCGTCATGAGTCGTTAATACATCGGCAAAATGGCTTTCAATACCGAGCCAGTCTGCGACTCGGTAATGAATATTTCGTCAGGGTGAAACGGATGAATCGTCACATGGGTGGTCCAGTCACCGCGTGAGGAGTCGACGCGGTATTTCGCCTCGCCGCGCTTATTGAAACACCACGCGCAGCCCAACCCAGCATGCGCGACCAGCAAATTACCGTCGCTGTCGGTGGTGATGCCATCCGGCCCAGTGCCACCCGATAACTGAATGAATTTCCCGACTTTGGACACGCCGCCGTCAATTAAAGGAGCGCACCAGATGGCGTTGTCGCGAGTCGCTGCAACCAAGAGGAAATTTTCATCGGCGCTTAACACCACCCCATTCGGGCCTGGCACGTTATCGAGTAAGCGTTGTAGGTGCCCGTCATGGGTCAGCCTGTACACGGCACCGCTGGCGTCGTGCAATCCGGTCTGGCCTGGGTCGGTAAAGTAGAGGTCACCGTTTTTAGCGAACGTTAAATCGCTCACGCCCATAAAACGTTGTGAGAATTGATGCGTCAGAAACGGCGAAATTTTGCGCGCATCCACATCCAACGCCAGCAGACCATGCCGATAATCGGCGATGATGAGTCGGCCATCCGGATGAAATTTCAGTCCACAGGGCCAGCCATCGTATTTAATAATGAGATCCCATTCACCGGTCTGAGTGATCCGAAAAATCCGCCCGAAGGGAACATCTGCCAGCCAGAGATTTCCTTGACGATCAAAGCACGGCCCGGTCAAAAAACTATGTACGTCGCGTCCGTGCAAATTAGCATCCACCCAGGCGTTGCCGACGCTGGATTCGTGAAGATAGGCGGGCAGTTCAAACGCGGTTTCAGTGGTCAGAGAAAGCGGGACTGGGGACATAGGCCAATATTTAAATGTTTTGAATGCGCTAATTGTATCTGTGTATCTGCTCACTGCTACAGGCCGCTACCCGCGCTGGCAAAATTACACCGTGACGATCCAGCCTTCAAGTGGATCGATATTGGCGGGCAAACCAAAGTTTTGGTCGCGCCGCTCATAAGCCCAGGCCGCTTGCAGCGCGCACAGCACGGCATCCAGGGTATCGCCGCTAGCATCCTGTCGCAGCATCTTTTGCATTGCTTTCGTCGCGACTAATTTAATCGCCAACGAATATTTCCCGCTCAGCAACGTTTCGAGGATTTGTTGCCTGGCAGCAAGCAGCGCCGGGGTTTGCTTGGCACGCTGATCATTTTTATAAGACGCTTTGGTAATTGAGCGGGCGAGAAAGCCAGGATACGCTTCCAGTGCAACGCGAGATTTATCGCCGTGATGCTGCCCGGGAATATCAACACCCGCGCCGAGCAACCGCGGCGCGCCTTCTTTCAGCATATAAACCACTGGCGGATTGACCCATTTCATCGATGGGCTGGAACCCGCCAGACGATCAACCGCGCGATGCGCAAATTTACTGCCTGCCGGGCGCGCATCACAATAAGCGCGGCAGAGATTGGTGAGATCTTCGCGCGATATGGTCGCCAACTTTTTAGTCACGGCGGGCCAATTTGTCGAGGCCTTCAGCCAGCCAATTTCTGCACAAAATTCACGTGGCAGTCCAAACGGAAAATCAAATGCCGCAATCCACGGCCCCGCTTCCAATAGCAACGCCTCGAACCCATTGAACGTCTCAATATGATCGACCACGGCAAGGCGAAATTCGCTTTCGTGCAAGTGACCGCGCGCCACGGTAATCGCTTTTTGTCGGGTCGGGCGAGAAGTGAAATCGACCCCCCAAATTTCCATCACTGCATTTTCAACGAACGAAACTATTTTTTTATTCATCGCTGATTGACGCGCCAGACTCGGCATAATTCTTTTACTACTCTAGTGTTAATCAAAATGCGGCCTGCAAATTTAGCCTGCCCGCTCTCGAACCGCCAGACTGCACGCATTTGTGACCTCACTTTGAAACATCTTTCATCATGCCTAATGTTCCAATAACAAGTCCATCTTTTCCGCGCTGGCAGTTCTGGATTGATCGTGGCGGCACGTTCACGGATATTGTCGCCAAGCGGCCTGACGGCACCCTCGAAACGCATAAGCTGCTCAGTGAAAACCCGGATCAATATCCTGACGCCGCCATTGCGGGCATGCGTTTTTTGCTGGGGATATCGAAAGACGCGCCGTTACCCATTGAGCAGATTGATGCCGTGAAGATGGGCACAACCGTGGCGACGAATGCACTGCTGGAGCGGAAAGGTGAAAAGACACTGCTAGCGATCACGCGCGGATTTGGGGATCAGCTGCGTATTGCCTATCAAAATCGTCCACGTATTTTTGATCGCGAAATCAGGTTACCCGAGCTTTTGTACGGCGAGGTGATTGAGATCAACGAACGTATCGGTGCGCGTGGCGAAATAGTGATGTCACTTGATGAATTGCACACCAGAGATGCTCTGAAAGCCGCGCGGAATAAGGGGTTTGCGGCAATTGCCATTGTATTTATGCACGGCTATCGGTACACGCAGCATGAACAGCGGGTGGCCGAGATAGCGCGGGATGAGGGCTTTACACAAATAT
>JANYGV010000050.1 GCA_025359285.1 Burkholderiales bacterium | reverse complement strand
ATCAGGCGTAACGCCCGCCGCGATTTGCACTTTGTCACCATCAACCACGGCCAATACAATCACGCCCGACTTCAGCTTATTTTTGACTTGATCCATGGTGTCACGAAGGCCTTTGGCGTCGACGCCCTCGAGTTTGGCGGCGAGCACTTTCACCCCATTTACATCAATTGCCTGACTCAATAAATCATCGCCTTGCGAAGCCGCGACTTTCGACTTCAAGTTACCTATTTGTTTTTCAAGCGCCCTGATGTTTTCCAGCAATGCGCCTACTTTGGCTTCAACTTCCTGCGGCTGCGCTTTCAACAACGCAGCAGAACCCTGAAGTTGTTTTTCCATATTTTGCACATAATTAAATGCGACCGATCCAGCGACCGCTTCAACGCGCCGCACACCGGCTGCGACGCCGCCTTCAGCGGTAATTTTGAACAATCCAATATCGCCGGTTCGCGCCACATGGGTGCCACCACATAATTCTTTTGACGATCCGATTTCAAGCACACGAACTTCGTCACCATATTTCTCGCCAAACAACATCATCGCGCCAGTTTTTTGCGCAGCATCGAGCGCCATAACTTTCGCGCTGGTGGGTTGGTTCTTGAGAATTTCTGCGTTGACCATGGCTTCGACTGTCGCGATTTCGGCATTGGTAATTGGCGAGTTGTGCGCAAAATCAAAACGCGTTTTGTTGGCATCGACCAACGAGCCTTTTTGCTGCACATGGCTGCCGAGCACATCGCGCAATGCTTTATGCATGATGTGCGTGACGGAGTGATGGCGCATGACGCGATGGCGTTGCGGCATATTGACATTCGCCACCAGCGTATCGCCAATGGTTAGCTCACCCGTCGTCAACGTGCCGTAATGGCCGAACACATCGGCTTGAATTTTAAGCGTGTCATCTACATTGAAAGCCGTGAGGCAAACACCGCCCTTAGTAAGTTCACCTACATCGCCCACCTGCCCGCCCGACTCAGCGTAGAACGGTGTTTTATCCAGCACCACAATGCCCGTCTGCCCCGCTTTTAATTCTTTCACGCTAGAGCCATCGCGATATAACGCCAGCACTTTTCCGGATTCACTTAACGTTTCATAACCTTTGAAATCGGTCTTGGCACCGTCATAAACCACGGTACCTTTGGCGACAAATTTACCCGCGCCGCGCGAGCGCTGTTGCTGCACTGCCATCGCCGCTTCAAAGCCCGCCATATCGACTTCAAAGCCGCGTTCGCGGCCAATGTCGGCGGTCAAATCGACCGGAAAACCGAAGGTGTCGTAAAGCTTAAACGCGGTTTCGCCGTCGAGTCGTTTGCCATTTTCGCCAATGGCCGCATCGAGCATCGTCATGCCATTTTCTAGCGTCTCACCAAAGCGTTCTTCCTCTTGTTTCAACACCGCTTTCACGCGTTCTTTGGATGCTGAAATTTCTGGAAACGCGTCGCCCATCACGGCAGCAAGATCGTCGACCAATTTATAAAAGAACGGCTGCTTTTGACCGAGCTTGTAGCCGTGACGCATCGCTCTGCGCGCAATGCGGCGCAACACATAACCGCGGCCCGCGTTCTCTGGAATCACGCCATCGCAGGCGAGGAAAGCGCAGGCGCGGATATGGTCAGCGATCACGCGCAGGCTGGGCGATTCAATATCGATGCAGCCGGTTTCGCGCATCGCGCCTTTGATCAGCGCCTGGAATAAATCGATTTCGTAATTGGCGTGAACATGCTGCAATACCGCCGACAAACGCTCCAAGCCCATACCCGTATCAACGGATGGCTTTGGCAGCGGAATCATCGGGCCATCTTGGACTTCACGGTTGTATTGCATGAAAACCAGATTCCAGATTTCAATAAAACGGTCGCCATCTTCATCGGGCGAGCCTGGTGGGCCACCAGCGATATGCGCGCCATGGTCGTAGAACAATTCGCTGCAGGGGCCGCAGGGACCGGTATCGCCCATCATCCAGAAATTATCTGAGGCGTAGCGCCCGCCTTTGTTATCGCCAATGCGGATGATGCGTTCTTTCGGCACACCGACTTCGTTGGCCCAAATGTCATATGCCTCATCGTCTTCTGCGTAGACGGTGACGGTGAGTTTTTCGGCAGGCAATTTGTAGACAACCGTGAGCAATTCCCACGCGAATTTAATCGCGTCGCGCTTAAAATAATCGCCAAAACTAAAGTTACCCAGCATTTCAAAAAAAGTATGATGGCGCGCGGTGTAGCCGACGTTTTCCAAGTCATTGTGCTTGCCGCCCGCGCGCACGCAGCGCTGTGAAGTCACCGCGCGGTTGTACGCACGCTTTTCAAGGCCTAAAAAACAATCCTTGAATTGATTCATGCCTGCGTTGGTGAACAGCAGTGTCGGATCGTCTGTCGGCACGAGAGATGACGAGGCGACATGCGTGTGACCTTTGGAAACAAAAAAATCGACAAAAGCCTGGCGGATTTGGGAAACGGTGGGGTTGGTAGGAAGCAAGATCATAGGGATTTATCAAAAAGATTTAAGCAAAAGTGCACCATCCCCCATTCTACATTGCAGAGGCTGATGAAACACCTACCGCTCCTGCCTGCGCAGGGAAAAAATGCGAAACCCTACAACGGGCGCGGTTTTGCAAGCAAAAATGCTCGTAATAGCTTGCCTATATTAGAGTTTCATGATCGCAATACGCGATACTAATTCGCGGGAAACCCGATCAACCTCGAGGCGTTACGGTATTTTTCCATCAGTTGCTCCTCGGATTCGGCGCCCATATTCATGCAGGCGTAGCGATAACTTTGCAGCCATTTGGTCTCGCGTTTCAATTCATTACCGCTTTTTTTGAATAGCAGCAATTGCGCGCCGGGATCAAATTGTTCGAGCGCCTTGAATTCATCAGGCCCCGGAAAATGATCCTGGCCTTTGCCATCAAATCGCCGATAGACGAAGCTGGTGGCGCATTTATAACGCTGCACTTTTTTACTCGTATCAACCGATTCATTGAGCGCGAGTTTGAGCGCCAAATCGTGAAGATTGATGCCATCCACCATCTCATACATGTCCGAAAATTGTGCGGCCATGCGCGGATTGACTTCAATCAATTTGCAGTCGCCGGAATGCGAGCAAATTTTTAGCTCCACATTAAATAATCCGTAATCAAACTTGAGCGCCTTAATTACCGCCAGCGAGGTCGCGTGAATTTTTTCTTTCCATTCGAATGGTAGGCGGCTGGGGTATTCCCAGCGCATAAACGCATCGGTGCCGGGATACATGACCGCATCCACAATCCCCAAAATATGCGCTTTACCGTGCTGAATGTAGCCATCAACGTTCACCTGAAATCCATCAATCAGCTGCTCGCCGAGCATGTAGTGACCGTTGATATTGGTCGCTGCCATGCGCTCGACCACATCATTGAATGGCCTCACCAAACGCATGATGATAAATTTTTCCCAAGGGCGGAAATTGAGATGTTCACGCAGGTCGGCAAAATTCTCGACCCGCCGAGCAAGCACGGAATACGCGGCTTTGACCGGCTTTACAAAAAACGGGAACGGCAACGCAATATCCTGCGCGTGTTTCACGGTGTAGGGAAAGGTTTCAAAAGGCACATTCGCCTCGGGCAGTTCGCGTTGCAAAATGGTCCGCGCCAGCGCCTTGTGCTGTGCGTTCAGAACCGCATCCGTCGAGGTGGTGGGCAGCCCCAATCGGCTGGCCAGCAGCGCCGCCGACAACGCGCCGAATTGCTCATGGCTGGAAATAATGCCGTCGAGTTTTATTCGCTTATATTTTTCGACTAACTTATCGACAAAACGAAAAATATCAAACACCAATAACTGCGCATTGCTTGGAAAGCTGAATAGATCAAAGCCTTCGTGAAAAAACCGAAATTCATGGTTTGATGAACTCGCCGCACGACGCAGCTGCGCCTGATCCCACTCTTGGTCAAACAATACAAGAATATTTTTCAACGGACACCGTGAAAATTGTTTTCATAAGCAATGATACGGCTGGGCGAATGGCTTGGATGTAGGCGCAACAGCCGGTATCAATCGCTAGCTTAGCTCTTTGAACTTGCCCAGCTGCAATAATTTCTTTTGCCGCTCACGCACCAGCACATCCGGCGTTTTCTCCAGCAATTGTTTGAGCGTATCCGCAATCGTTTTCTTGAGCGTCATCGCCATGCCCGCCGGATCGCGATGCGCGCCGCCCAGCGGCTCGGACACCACCTTATCGACCAAGCCCAGCGCTTTTAATTTTGGCGCCGTGATACTGAGCGCTTCAGCGGCCTCGGATGCTTTGGCCTGATCTTTCCATAAAATCGCGGCACAACCCTCAGGAGAAATAACGGAGTAAGTTGAATATTGCAGCATGAACGTCGTGTCACCGACGGCGATGGCCAGCGCGCCGCCAGAGCCACCTTCGCCGATGATCGTGCAGATGACCGGCACACGAAGTCCCGCCAGCACGTAAAGATTATGGCCGATTGCTTCGGATTGGCCGCGCTCTTCCGCACCCACGCCCGGATACGCGCCGGGCGTGTCGATAAAAGTCAGCAACGGCACACCAAACTTTTCGGCAAGCTTCATGAATCTGAGCGCTTTACGGTAGCCCTCGGGGCGCGGCATGCCGAAATTACGGAATTGGCGTTCTTTGGTGTCACGGCCTTTTTGGTGGCCAATTATCATCACGCTCTGGCCGTTAAACCGCGCGAGCCCGCCAACAATCGCCGCATCATCGGCGTAGCATCGATCGCCATGCAGCTCCTGAAAATCAGTCGTCATTGCGTTGATGTAGTCGAGTGTGTACGGGCGCTGCGGATGGCGCGCAACCTGCGAGATTTGCCACGCATTAAGTTTGGCGTAAATATCCTTGGTCAGCCCCTGGCTTTTCTTGGAAAGCTTTTCGATCTCGGCTGAAATATCGACGGCAGAATCATCCTGCACAAAACGGAGCGCGTCGATCTTGCCTTCCAGCTCGGCAATGGGCTGTTCAAAATCGAGAAAATTGAATTTGGGTGTGCTCATGGTGTGGCCGGACCTTAAACTTGCGTCC
>JANYGV010000021.1 GCA_025359285.1 Burkholderiales bacterium | reverse complement strand
CTGGCGGAAAGTATGGCGGCGATTGTGGCAGCCAAAACCCAACAATTGCGTCGAGCGCAAGCCAGCGAAGGCAGGGCGAGTGGAGATTACTTATTTCAATATCTGATGTCGGAAATCGCCGGGCAGCGCGGTAACGGCGCGGCGGCCTCCAGTGGTTTGTTTGATCTCGCCAAGCGAACCAACGACCCGCGCGTCGCACGGCGCGCTGTTGAATTGGCGTTTCAGTCGCGCCAGTTTGATCAGGCGCTTGAATCCGCCACTCTGTGGGCGGAGCTGGAGCCTGAATCACCGATGGCGCGCCAGGCGTTTAGTGTTATCGCCGCCAATCAGGGCAGCTTACAAACCGCGACGGCCACGTTCACGCGAATGCTCGCCGAGCCCGGTAAGGCTTCAACACTTTTCTTGCAGCTACCGGCGATGCTGTCTCGCGCGGGCAGTGCCGGCGCGGCAAACGGTACGGCCGCTGCTGGCGCGGCATCTGGCCAAGCTATAAATCAAAACCCGAACCAAAACCCGAACCCGAACCAAAACTCTAATCAAAGCCCCAGCCCGGTAGATCGGGTCAAGATTGCCGCGATCGTTCGCGAGCTTGCCAAGCCGTATCCGCAACTGCCCGAATCGCACTATGCGGTGGCCCAAAGCGCACTGGTCGCCGGCGATACCAAAGCCGCGCTGGTTGCGATCAATGAAGCAGAACGCCTTAAATCTGGTTGGTCGCAGGCCGCTATCTTGAAGGCGCAGATATTGCGTGAAACTTCGGAAGAATCCGCGGTCGCGTACATGCGCGAATTTTTGAACGTGAATCCCGGCGCAAATGAGGCGCGGCTTACCTATGCGCGTTTGCTGGTTGCGCAGAAATCGTATCTGTTGGCTCGCGAAGAGTTTCGTAACGCGGATGTCGGCAACACCACCGACCCTGAAATCCCCTACTCAATTGGTCTTATTTCGCAACAGATAGAAGATTTTGCCGAGGCCGAGAAACAGTTCCAGCGCACTCTGCAGCTAAAGCCGCGCGATCCTAATCCGATTTTGTTTAATCTCGGCCTGGTGGCCGAAGCGCGCAAAGATCGGGACGGTGCGATTGCTTATTACGGCCAAATAACCGATAGCGAATATTTTGTCAGCGCGAAACTGAAAATCGCTAACCTGATTGCGAAACGCGATGGCCTTGATTCTGGCCGCAAATTTTTGCAGGAAGCTCGCGAAGCGCAGGGTGTTGACGATGACGCTGTGGGCATGCGCACCCAGCTAATTCAGGCTGAAGCGCAATTGCTGCGAGAGGCAAAAGCATTCAAAGAGGCGTTCAATTTGCTATCGGGCGCGGTAGAGACCAACCCGGATAGCGCGGATATTTTGTACGACCGCGCGATGATTGCAGAGAAGCTCGATAAATACGATATTTTGGAAAACGATCTCCGTCGTGTCATTGTGCTTAAACCCGATTATGCGCACGCTTACAACGCGCTCGGTTACACGCTGGCTGATCGCAATATCAAGCTGACGGAGGCTTACGAATTAATTCAGAAGGCGTTGAAGTTATCCCCCGAAGATGCGTTCATTCAGGATAGTCTGGGCTGGGTGCAATTTCGATTGGGGAAAAAAGATGATGCCTTGATGACGTTGAAAAAAGCCTACGACACACGGCGCGATCCCGAAATCGCGGCGCATCTGGGCCAAGTGTTGTATGCGTCGGGTGCGCGGGAAGAAGCGCAAAAATTATGGCGCGGCGCATTAACCGAGAGCCCTGGTAATGAATCGCTCATGGCCGTGGTTGAAAAGTACAAGTAATGGTTTCAGCATTGAAGTACCGATCCGTCAGTAAGAAATTTTCAGCGCTAAGGTGTGTCGGCACAACGGTGTTTTTGGGTGCAATGACCCTACTTTCGGCTTGCTCGACCATGAATAGCCCGCCGCCTGCCATGGGCTCAAGCACAATCCCCGACGTGGCGCGGGTGACGGCGACGGTTACGACCCCCAAAGTGGCCAAGCATTTTTCCATGACCGGGCGCATCAGTGTTCGCGTAGATGATCGGCTGGATAGCGCCAAAATTGTTTGGGAGCGAACTCAAGACGGTGAAAGGCTAAAGTTTTTTACGCCATTTGGATCGCAGCTGGCTGAAGTCGCCAGCGATAAAGACGGTGCCACCACGATGACGCAAGGCAATGTCACCGTGGCGGCAGATTCTATTTCGGAATTAACCAAGTCACTGCTGGGCGTCTCACTGGTTACGGACGAAATTGCACGCTGGGTGCAGGGTGATGGCCTCACCGAAAATAAGTCATTTGATTTTGCGTCTGCTGATGGCACCGTGTGGAGCGTGACGGCGGAGAAATTTGAGTTGGCATCTTCGGCATCCCGCCATCGCTTCGTGAGCCGCCTGAGTGCGACCAAGGGCGGAACCCGAGTGCGCCTGGTGGTGGATGAGTGGAAGGCGCTGTGAATGATGTTGAAAGTAGCCATGCGTTGCCGATCTCAAACTGGCCCGCACCCGCGAAGCTAAATCTCTTTTTGCATGTGATTGGGCGGCGGGCAGATGATTATCATTTGCTGCAATCTGTTTTTACGCTGATCGATTTTGGCGATAACTTGCGTTTTCAGGTTCGCGACGACGGCGTCATTCGCCGCATGACCGATCATGGCGGGGTGGCAGAAGAAAACGACTTGGTGGTGCGGGCCGCGAAGCTGCTGCAGGAAAAATCTAAAACGAGTCTAGGTTGCAATATCTGGCTCGACAAACGCATCCCGATGGGTGGTGGGCTTGGCGGTGGCAGCTCCGATGCGGCCACCACACTGATCGCGCTAAACCAGTTATGGAATGTAAATTTTGAGCGAGAACAACTGCAAAAAATCGGGCTAGCACTGGGCGCGGATGTCCCGTTTTTTATTTTTGGGCGCAGCGCTTTTGCGGAGGGCGTCGGTGAAAGCCTGACCCCGGCGGATATTCCAGCGGTATGGTACGTAGTGTTATCGCCGCCAGTGGCGATCGCGACCGCACAGATTTTTCAATCACCAGAATTGACAAGAGACTCGATCCCCCTCAAAATAGCTGACTTTTCAGTGGTTGAGCTCGTAAATTGTAAAAACGATTTACAACCGGTTGTTTTGAAAGCGTTTCCGGCAGTGGCGCAAAGTTTTGCTGCGCTCAATGCGGTGAGCCAAAAATCCATTTTTGGCGCGCGCATGACGGGATCTGGGGCTTGCATATTCGCGGCCTTCGAACGCGAGTCGGATGCCCGCGATGCTTTCTCATCAGCATCGGCCACGCTCTCGCTGGAACACACTGGATTTGTCGCTCGCGGGCTGGATTGCCACCCGCTGAATGTGATGACAACGCGGTAGTGTAGGACGCAGTAAAACCTGAATTTTGGGGAGTCGCCAAGTGGTAAGGCACCGGATTTTGATTCCGGCATTCGTAGGTTCGATCCCTACCTCCCCAGCCAAATAAAGTGGAATGGCGCCCTCTGACCTATCGTTCGGTCGGCGTCATTTTTTGTAGTAGTCCG
>JANYGV010000342.1 GCA_025359285.1 Burkholderiales bacterium | reverse complement strand
CTGATCATGGCCGCGCCGCTGGGTTTTTATGAAAAGCAGGGCTTGAATGTTTCAGTCGTGAAAACCGCTGGCTGGGCGCTGATTCGCGACAAAATCACCAATAAAGAATATGACGCGTCGCACATGCTGGCACCGATGCCGCTGGCGATTTCGATGGGCGTTGGCTCAAATGCGGTGCCGATGAATGTGGCGACGATCCAAAACATCAACGGCCAAGCGATCATGCTGGCCATGAAGCACAAGGATCGGCGCGATCCCAAGCAATGGAAAGGCATGGTGTTTGGCATCCCGTTTGAATATTCAATGCACAACTTTCTGCTGCGCTACTACCTCGCTGAAAACGGTCTTGATCCCGACAAGGACGTACAGCTTCGCGTCACGCCGCCGCCCGAAATGGTGGCGAATTTGCGGGCAGGCAATATCGACGGTTTCCTCGGCCCGGATCCGTTTAACCAGCGCGCGGTATATGACCAGATCGGCTTTATTCATATCCTGACCAAGGATATCTGGGATGGTCATCCTTGCTGCTCGTTCGGGGTGCGTGCCGAGTGGGTGAAAGAAAATCCGAATACCTTCGCCGCGCTATATCGCGCGGTGCTGAATTCGGCGCAGATGGCGATGAATCTTGATAACCGCAGGACCATCGCGGCAGCCATTGCGCCTGCCGCGTATCTCAATCAGCCGGTGACGGTCATCGAGCAAGTGCTGACCGGCAAATTTGCGGATGGCCTCGGCAACGTTAAAACAGTGACGGATCGCGTTGATTTTGATCCGGTGCCGTGGAGCGCCATGGGTGTCTGGATTCTGACGCAAATGAAGCGCTGGGGATACATCAAGGGTGACGTGAAATACAAGGAAATCGTCGATAAAGTTTACCTGCTGACAGATGCCAAAAAGCGCATGAAAGAAGCGGGTATTCCGGTGTCCGAAAAGCAGGTCAAGAAAATCATCGTGATGGGTAAAGCGTTTGATGAGACCAAGCCGGAGGCGTATGTGGCCAGCTTTAAAATCAACAAGGTTGCCGCGTAAATTTAATGAAGACGTTACTACGTTCGCTACCCACTTCGTTGTCGACAAAAGCGGCGATATTGAGTCTGGTGCTGCTCGCGGTTTTTTTACTGGTCTGGCATATCGCCACCGTCCCCATAGCGACCGCGTCAGCCACCGATACGGAATATGCCAAGCTGATGGGTGGCGGTGCGCCTAAGACAACCGGTCTGCCGACCCCGGCCCAGATTGGTGAAGCCTTGTTGAAGCAAATACGTGATCCGTTTTACGATAACGGCCCGAACGATAAGGGCATTGGTATTCAGATCGCGTATTCGCTGGCGCGTGTGCTCTCAGGGTTTTTATTGGCGGCGCTGGTGGCGATTCCGCTTGGTTTTTTGATAGGCATGTCGCCGCTGATCTATCGGGCGCTCAATCCATTTATTCAGGTGTTGAAACCGATCTCACCGCTGGCCTGGATGCCGCTGGCGCTATACACCATCAAGGATTCGGCGACTTCGTCCATCTTCGTTATTTTTATCTGCTCCATCTGGCCCATGCTCATCAATACCGCGCACGGCGTGGCCGGTGTTCGCCGCGATTGGCTGAACGTGGCCAAAACGCTGGAGGTCGGTATTTTTCGAAAAGCATTTTGGGTGGTGCTGCCTGCGGCGGCACCGACGATTCTGACCGGCATGCGAATTTCGATGGGAATCGCCTGGCTGGTGATTGTGGCCGCCGAGATGCTGGTGGGCGGCACCGGTATTGGCTATTTCGTGTGGAACGAGTGGAACAATCTGTCGCTGACCAATGTGATTTTTGCGATTCTGATGATCGGCGTGGTGGGGATGCTGCTGGACATGATGTTTGGTGTGCTGCAACGCGCGGTAACCTATGTTGAGTAAAGAAATAAACCAGTTATGAGCTCACATTCGTTCCTGCAGGTTCGTCAGCTGCGTAAATCCTATTCGGATGCGCCCGGTACCAAGCCGGTTTTTCATGCCGTCAATTTTGACATCGAAAAAGGTGAATTCATATGCATCATCGGCCATTCCGGATGCGGGAAATCGACCATCCTGAATATTCTTGCGGGCCTTGATGAAGCCAGCGGTGGCACCGTCATCATGGATGCTCGCGAGGTCGCCGGGCCGAGCCTGGATCGTGGTGTTGTGTTCCAGAGCCACGCGCTGATGCCGTGGCTGACGGTGCTCAAAAATATTGCGTTTGCGGTGAAATCACGCTGGCCAAATTTGAACGAAGAAAAGATCAAAGCGCACTGCCAAAAATACATTGATCTGGTTCGCTTGACGGGCAACGAGCAAAAAAAACCGTCGCAACTTTCCGGCGGTATGAAACAGCGGGTGGGCATTGCGCGCGCTTTCGCGATTGAGCCAAAAATGTTGCTGTTGGATGAGCCGTTTGGCGCGCTGGATGCACTCACGCGCGGCACCATTCAGGATGAATTGCTTTCCATCTGCGCGAAAACTCAGCAAACCGTTTTTATGATTACGCATGACGTTGACGAAGCCATTTTGCTCGCCGATAAAATCATGCTGATGTCGAATGGGCCAGAGGCGCGCATTGCCGAGATTGTGGTGAATACGCTGCCGAAAACGCGAACCCGTGCAGACATTCATCACCATCCGCAGTTCTACAAAATCCGCAATCATCTCGTGGATTTTTTAGTCAATCGATCAAAAACTGTGCAGCAAACATTCGTCAGCGATCCTAATCTGATCGCCTTCCCGCCGCAGGTGATGCCGGGTCTGGAAGGCAACACGGCAGATCCGGTTGCCGTCAACAAAGTGCCATCGCCTGTATTGAAACAAATTAAATAATCCCGCCCACGACCCGCCACTCGCACCTAAAAGGAAACCCATGAATCGCCAAGACGTGACAGAAATGATCCTCTCCGCAAAACGTAAAAAAGGTTTGAAGTGGTACGACATCGCGCTAAAAATTGGCCATAGCAAGGAGTGGGTCACGGCGGCGATGTTGGGCCAGATGACGCTGACCAAAGCCGAAGCAGAGAAGGCCGGCAAACTATTCGGCCTCGACAAGGAAGCGGTGCAAATTTTGCAGGAAGTCCCGTACAAAGGCTCGCTGCCGACCGCAGTGCCGACCGATCCGCTGATTTATCGATGGTATGAAATTGTCAGCGTATACGGCACCACCATCAAGGAACTCATTCACGAAGAATTCGGTGACGGCATCATGAGCGCGATTGATTTTTCGATGGATATTGAGCGTGAGCCCGACCCCAAAGGTGATCGCGTAAAAGTGGTTTTATCGGGCAAGTTTTTGCCATACAAAACGTACTAAACAACTTAATAAAATTTTGGGGAGCCAGCACCAACGCGCGTTTCGAGCCATTTATACTCGAAACGCGTTGTCCTGATTAGGGTTTGCTGTTTTCAACAACAGGAGTTTTGACCGGCCAGAAAAATCGCCGCGGCGCGCTGACGAGGCGACGAAACAGGATGCCAATCAACATTCGCGTCTGGCCGAGCGCCACCCCACGCGCGCGCATCGCGACCCATAGCGCGAGTACAAAGCTCACGGTGAGATTGAAAAAGCCAATCAAGCAGATCCCCAGCAGGGTCTTACCGACGGTTGCGCCGTCGACGGCAAAATCAAGCGTCGCCAGTGCCAAACCAAAGTTCGCGGATGACAGCGTGACGTGCCGAACGTCAATCGGCAGTCCGGTTAAAAAGCCGATGGTGCCGACCAGCGCCAGCATCACACCCAGAAAAAAATTGCCCGCCAGTGCGCCCAAATTGTTGTCCATGTAGACCGCAAAACGGGCCAGTCGTGCCTCGCCCAGCAGCGTTTGCAGCCAGCGTGCATGCTCGATCCGCTCGCGGATGCGCTCATACGAGGCGAGGTTGTCGTAATAGCCCGAGATCAATCCCGCGATGAACAGGCACACGCCTGCAATCGCCGCATGCAACAGCGCCAGACTATCGAACGGCGATAATTCGTGAATGAGTTTGTGCGCTTTTTCCGGGCTCATTAGCGGTTGGCCGGCGATGGCTGCCATCGTCAAACTAATCAGAATCGCGGTCGGAATCGCGATTAGGACATTGCCCAAAATAGCCGCGATCTGGCTGCGAATCAGGTCAACAACCAAAGTCGCTAATTTTTCTACGTCGCGCATCCGTCCGCGGATTTCGCCAATCGCCGCCGCAATGGTGGATGCCGTCATCGCGGGCTGTTTGGTGGCGAGCGTGAGATGCAGCACATGAATGAACATGAAGCCGAACGCGTAGTTCATCGCATAGGCCGCAAAGTAGCCGAGCGGCGCTAGTGCCATTTGTGACGACAGCAATTTGATCAGAGACATAAAGCCAACGATAAAGCCGCCGCCCATGGCGAGTCGCCACATCTGTAAATATTCTTCGCGCGTGCTGGTGATGTAATGGTCGCCGGTGCGACTCGCGTTCTCCGTCACGCGCAGCGCGAGCAGGCCGATGGTGCCGCTGATGTGTTCGCGAATGCTCTGGCGCTGGCCCTCGCCACGTATCGCGTGCTCCAAAAATTCCACCCACAGCGTAACCAGTGATTTCTCGTCGTCGGTGGACTCGACGGGCGCGGGCGTGAATCCATCGGCGGCGGTCCGGTGTTGCATCGTCAACATGCACACAATCATTTCAAGGCGATGCAGGCTTTGTTCCAAACGCGACAACAAATAGGTGAGCGAGAGGCTGGTGCCGATGCTGACCGCGCGCGCGCGAACCCTAACAATGACTTCGCGGCACTGATCGATTAACACCATTAACTGCTGCTCATCCTCTGCAGGCCAGTCGCCCGCCACCAGATAATGCCGGTAGGCAGCGGACAATTGCTGGGTTTCCTTGGCGAGCGCGATAAACGGAGAATCGCGCTCTTCAATGCGCGGCGACAGCCGAATCAGCTCCGGCTCCAGCCCCATCGCGCCGATGCGGATCGCCAGCACATCGCCTGCATCGAGCATTTGCGAAAGCGAATCGAGCAGCATTTTTTCATCGCTCTGGCGGTCAGGGTCGTTTGTTTCTTTGACGCGCAGCGCATGCCAGAACCGCAATTTCAGATCAATCGGAATCGCATCCACCCAGTCACAATCATCGCGGCGATGAAAGATTAAATTGATAGTGTCTTTCAGTGATGCGGGATCTTTGATGGCCGGAAATACACGTTGAACCATTCGCCGCCACAGCTCAGAAAAAAAGCCGCTGTTTGGCAGAATGCCACTGTCGGCAAAGAAGCTGACCTGTTTCTTCGCATCGAACAATTGCAACAGGCACTGGCTAAGATTCAGCTTGAGCGATTCATCGGTCTCGATCGCCTCACACATGGCGATAAACCGTTTGGTGGCTACCGCGATATCCTCGGCGTCGGTGGTGCTGTCAGGCCGCAGCGCATCTATTAGCGCGATCAAATGCGCAGGACTCGATGGCGCGTCGTCTGCCTTTAAAACCGCCTGCAACGCCTTTAGCGCATGCGCAAGCGCGGGATTAAGAGCAGGTGGCGTGTCATGCATAAACGGAATAGATTCGGACATAGGCGGCTTGCAAATAAGGGCGATTCAAAATTGAATCACATCAGATGACGAAATTGTAGGGTCGCTTGCGCAGCGCTACCGATAAAATTTTTTGTGATCTGAATATGCCGCGTGTGAGGTGTGCACGTGAACAATGCGAACGATGCAGCAGATAAGCTGCAAATTGCCGGGATGTGAATTGATTACAAACTGACAGACCACTTGCCGCAGCAGAAGTTCGTTATTTGGCTGGCGGTGGCGTCGCGGCTGCTGATGCGCCCAACGAGGCCGCAAATACCGATACTGCGTCAATATCCGCGTCACTGAGGCCCTGCGCGGCGCTGGCCATGCTGCCGTCTATG
>JANYGV010000298.1 GCA_025359285.1 Burkholderiales bacterium | reverse complement strand
TGGCCGATTGCGCGCGGGGTTCGCCATGTTGCGTGTCCAGCGGCACATCATGAATAGATAGGCGTCTGCGATCGAGTAATCTTTGCCCAATATCCATGGGCCACCGGTCGTTTCGAAGTGCGCGTCGAGTATGTCCAGCATCGGCATAACGCGCTTCTCGGCGCTTGCCTGAATGAATGCGGCGTGCGGCCCGCCGATCCGATCAGGGTAGAAATAGTGAATTAATTCCGCTTGCAGGGTGTTAGTGAGATACATCAGCCATCGATATAAATGTCCGCGCGCGGCGCTGCCCACCGCCGGCGCCAAATCTGCGGCGGGATGCTGATCGGCCAAATGCAGGCAAATCGCGGCAGCTTCGCTAAGCACCAATTCGCCGTCAACGAGTACCGGGATGAGCCCGGCTGGATTTAGCGTTAAATATTCCGGCTGCTTATGCGCTTCCACTTCGCGATCAACCAAGACTAATTCGTAGGGCATGCCAATTTCTTCCAGCACGATATGCGGAGCGAAGCTGGCGTTGCTGGGGTAGTAGTAAAGCTGAATCATGACAACTTACTCCCATAAGATTGAATACTGTTTGCGCAGACCGATGGTGAGTGCGGTTCGGTCATAAATTTTATCCGCTAAAAACGCTGTTCGGTCGCAAAGTAAAGCGCGATGATGTACGCGCGACTACATTGGCGATCAGTAGCTTATTTAATCTTTGGGGCGAGGTTATGAAAAACATGAAAAATACAAAAAAGTTATTGGTCGCGGTGTTGGGCATTTTAACCGTGATGATCGGCGTTCGTGCAGGCGCAGCGGTAGTCATGACCGATGCCGAATTAAAAAGTATCACCGAGCAACGATTGCTGGGAGACCGCACCGGTGCTTGCTTTGCGGTGGCAGTGATCGACAAAACAGTGGCTCGCACCGTGGTGTGTGCTGATCCAAAAAACTTAAGCCGTATTTCGTCTAACGGCGCATTTGAAATTGGCTCGGTGTCCAAAACCATGACGGCCGCACTGTTGGCCGATTTGATTTTGCAAGGCAAGGCATCGCTGGATGATCCGATCGGCAAATATTTGCCGTCGGATGTGGTTGTGCCGAGTTTTGAAGGCAAGCCGATATTAATCCGACATCTCGTGACGCACACATCAGGTTTGCCGATAGTGCCTGATTTTGAAGCCGCGTTCGATGCCAACAATCCTTATGCCAGTGTGGATGAGGCATCGCTGCTGAAGACGCTATCGAAAGCCACTTTAAAACGTGCGCCGGGTAGCGAGTTTGAGTACTCCAATTACGCGATGATGCTGCTCACCAGCATGATCGCCACACGCGCGGGCACGGATTTTGAAACATTGCTTCAAACGCGGTTATTTGCGCCTATCGGCATGAAAAATAGTTACGTGAATCTGAAGCCGAAAACCGTGGACGCGTTGCAAGGTCATACACCCAACGGCAAAATTACGGCGGCATGGACGTTCAAAACCAATGTGTCCGGCGTGGGCGGCGTGCGCTCAACGCTGGATGATATGGTGCGCTATGTGCAGGCACAGTTGGGTGCGACCACCTCGGCAGTTTCGCCTGCGCTGAAATTGACTCAGCAAATTGTAAAGACCGAGGCGAATCAAACGAGAGCTATGAACTGGATGCTAGGGCCACTGGATAGTCATTTTGTCCATGCCCATGAAGGTAGCACGTTCGGCTTTTCCGCTTTTGCGGCATTTGATCTGGAAACGAAGCGCGGCGTGGTTATTTTGAGTGATACCGCACTGACGTCAATGGGTGGTTTGAGTACCCTCGGCAACCATTTGGTGGATGCTCGATTGCCGCTGGGCAAGCCTCGCACCTTGAAGGTCGCCGATGCGGCATTGCTGGATGCGCTGGTGGGCCAGTACGATGCGGTGCCGGGAATGCAGCTGACACTTTCGCATGACGGTAATCGTCTCTTTACCGAGGCCACCGGCCAAGAAAAATTTGAGATGGGCTACGACAGTGAAGGCGATTTTTTCCCGCTGACTTTTGATGCCTTGCTAAAAGTGAAGAAGCGCGCTGACGGCGGCTACTCGCTGCTGATGATGCAGGGTGGCGGCACTATCCCGCTGAAAAAGGTTGAGCCTGAAACTGCGACCAACCGCGCAATGGAGAAAATGACCGAGCCGCAGCTGCAGGCCTATTCGGGAACCTATAACTTGACGCCCGGGTTTGATTTAAAAGTATTTGTGCAGGGTGACAAGCTGATGGTTCAAGCCACAGGGCAGGGCGCGTTCGAGATCGAAGCCAGAGGAAAAGACCGCTTTGCAGCCGACGCCTACGGCATTGAAATTCAGTTTGAGCGTGGCGCAGAAGCAGGAGTCACAGTAAAAAGCTTGGCGTTGCTTCAAGGAGGTAAAACAATGCGGGGCGACCGAAAATAATGCGTGGTGTGCCGTTACATCGCGGCTTGCCATTACTTCGGACAAGCCGCGATGTTTCAGCGGATGCTTATTTAAATTGATAGTTTGCGGTCACGGTGTAATAACGACCCTGATAAGCAAAATTATCAAAATTCACGCCGTAGGTTGAGATTGGATCAAGCGGTGGTTTGCGGTTGGCGACGTTGCGCACCAAAAGTCCCACGGTGAGATCTTTGACGCCTCTGTACTGTATCGACGAATCAACCGTGAAATTCGAACCAACGCGACATACCGTCGGCAAGAACGGGTTTACAGCTGCGCAGGTAAGCGTTGGGTCATACGACACGTTATAGCCGCGTACATAATTGCCAATCAAGCCGACATTCCAATCACGGAATTCCCAGTTGGTGCTGGTTTGCGCGCGCACTCGCGAAATCTGCCAGCCCGCATAGTCGATCAAAGGTGACGTTTGGTCGGCGGCCTGCTTGTAGTTTCCATAGTAGGTTCCTGCCACGCGATTCGACAGTTTGCCCCATTGACCCAGACCATAGTTCCAGCGCAGGTCGGCATCGAAGCCGTTGATTTCGGTTTTGCCGCTATTAAAGAAGAAATCCCGGATCGCCTGAATCGGGCCAGGCAGGCCATCACCAATCGGTGCGCCACGAATCACTCGGTTGGCGTAGATCCCGCTGGTCGCGCTTTCATTTGCCAGAATCGCATTGATGCTCAGGAAGCTGATTTCATTTTTGCGGCGAATATTGAAATAATCCAACGACAAAGAGGAGTCTTTGGTGATGTCCCACACAATGCCGACGTTGCCTGATTTTGACTTCTCAGGTTGTAGGCGATCACCGTTCTGCAACAGGACGGCAACGCTTCTGCCGCAATCGGGTTCGTCACCGGTAATACAGCGAATCGGATCGGTGATGGTCGAGAACGCGGTCACGTTTGAGGTCGAAATCTCGGTCAACGAAGGCGCACGGAAGCCGCCCGCATAAGAAGCGCGAAGCGCGACGGTCGGTAATACCGCCCATTTAAACGCGACCTTCGGTGTGGTTGAACGGCCATAGTCTGAGTACTGGTCGTTCCTGAACGCGAGCTGGCCTTCCAGATTTTTAATAATCGGGATACTCAATTCAGCATATACGGACGTCACATTGCGCGAACCGGTTGCGAACGCTGCGCCGTAGCCAACCACTTCACCGGTCTGCTTGTTATCGTCCGGTGTGGCGACACGTTTTTCACGACGGAACTCAAGTCCGGCGGCGAGTGCCAGCGGGCCGGCAGGCAGCGTCATCAGCTCTGACGAACCCTTCAGGTCATAGATGGTGTATGAAGATTTGGCATTGTCTGTGGAGTTAATGCGCAAATTGTTGGCGGTAATTGAGCCCGCGGTGGGGTTCAAAAAATTATACGTGCCATTGGTAATCGCCGCAGTCAATACCGAACGCCGAATCTGGTTTAACGCGGTATTTTCGGCCTTGTTTTCGGTATACAAAATCGCCGATTCCCAGTCCACCGGGCCCACTGAGCCTTTCAATCCGGCCAGCACACGAGTTGCTTCGGCCACCACGTTCACGTCACTATTGCCCACATCATTGAATCGATAACGATAGGTGACAGGATGATCGTAGGGATTACTGGGATTACCAACTGGCAACTGCTCAGGCAAGTTAACCAGGCGCTGCAGGGTTGCCGAATACCAAGAGCCGAAGTCACCGTAAACTTGCGGGCTTCCCTTGTAGAACGTCTTGGTGCGATTGAAGCCGGCTTCAGCGAAGCCTGACAAGGTGCCTGAAAAATCAAATGAGCCGCGCGCAAAAATATTATCGCGATCACTGTTTGGCACAATCTCGGTGCGCGGTGTTAAATCGAAACGACAAACGCCGCCGCGACCAATGATGGAGCCAGGCACGCATTTACCGGGGCCTATTGTGCTGGCGATGGTCGCAAGCCCATTGTTATCGACCACTGATTCATAGTAATTGCCTGCATAACTCGATGTGTATGGCTGGCCGGTTCTCAAAGCAGATGCGGTTAAGCGACCATCAATCAGATAATCTTTGACGTCGTTGATGCCAACGCTCTTGCGCTCAAAACGCTCATAGGTGATGAAAGCGTTATAACGGTCTTTCGCCAGATCACCAAACCCGATACTGGCATTAGCGCGATTGACTTTATAATTACCGTTAGCGGTTGAAGAAAAGCTACCGCCAACTTCCGCGCCATTGTAGTCTTTGCGCAAAATAATATTGACCACGCCCGCGACGGCTTCCGAGCCATAAATAGCCGAGGCACCATCTTTCAATATTTCAATGCGTTCAATCACGCTGACCGGCAACGAATCAAGATTGACCACCGACGCTTGACCGGCGTTGGGATCAGCGGGCGCGACCGGCGCGATGCGGCGACCGTTCAGAAGCATCAATGTAGAGGTTGAACCAAGCCCGCGCAGCGATACCGTAGACGCCGCACCTGAAAAGCTATTTCCGCCCGATAAATCATTAAGGCCGCCGTTGCCATTCGATGGCAGGCTGCGCAATATCTCTGAAACGGTCTGCTTCCCAGAGCGCTCGATCTCTTCTTTGGTAATAATTTGAATCGGGGCCGGGCCTTCAGTATCAACGCGCTTGATGTTTGAGCCGGTTACCTCAATCTTGTCGATCTTTTGCGGCGTCGCCTTGGCCGGTTGTGCGGCGTCCTGCGCAAATGCGGGCATTCCAATGAGTGTGGCCGTGGCACTCGCCCCAATGACCTCCAACAAAAGTCGTGTTAACTGTTTTTGCTTAAATTGCATTTTGGTTGCCTCATCAAAAAACCGGACAAAA
>JANYGV010000285.1 GCA_025359285.1 Burkholderiales bacterium | reverse complement strand
TCGTTCAGCGCTGACGAAAAGCGGATTCTATTTTCGAGCAATGAATCCGGCATTTTCAACGCTTATACCATTCCGGTCAGCGGCGGCGAGCCCACCGCGCTAACCAAATCCACCACCGACAGCACCTATGCGGTGAGCTTTTTTTATGACGACGACCGCATACTTTTTACCCGTGATAAAGGCGGCGACGAAAATAACCATGTGTTCGTACGCGAGCTGAACGGCGCCGAAAAAGACCTCACGCCGGGCGACAAATTGAAGGCGAACTTCTCGGGATGGCGGCCCGACGGAACAGCGTTCTACATCGCCACCAATGAGCGCGACGCAAAATTTTTTGATCTTTACAAATACGACGCACAAACCTATGCGCGCACGATGATTTTTAAAAATGAAGGCGTCGCGGTACAAAACGCGAACCCTGCTGCGATCAGCCGCGACGAGCGATGGGTAGCGCTGAACAAACCCCACACTACGTCCGACAGCGACATCTATTTATACGACGCAAGATCTCAACAAACCCGGCTTATCACGCCACACAACGGTGCTGTCAGCTTTAGTGCGGCGACGTTTGATCCCGCTTCGAAAAAGCTGTTTTTTCTAAGCAATGAAACGGGTGAATTTACGGGATTGCGGACCTATGATTTGGCCACAGGTGCCATCAAGGAACAGCAAAAAGCAGATTGGGACGTGGTTTCAACTTATTTTTCGCGGGATGGCCGACACCGAGTAACGTCGGTAAACCAGGATGGCAGTACCGTCGTAAACATTGTGGAGTCGGGTAAACATAACAGTGACAATACCGATAGCAGTGGCAATGAAAATGAGAAACCCGTCGCCATGCCAAAACTGACTGGCGGCGAAATACGCGGGGTCACGTTCGGCAAAGGCGGCAACCGGATGGCGTTCTACGTTAACGGCGACCGCTCACCCAACAATTTATTTGTGCATGATTTCGCGACTCAGAAAACCACGCAATTAACGCGCAGCCTCAACAAGGAAATCGACCCCAATGAACTGGTTGAGGGCGAGGTGGTGCGCTTTAGATCATTCGATGGCACCGTGATTCCGTCGATTTACTACAAACCACGCGGCGCATCGGCAAACAGCAAAGTCCCCGCGCTGGTATGGGTTCACGGTGGTCCCGGCGGGCAAACAACACGCGGCTATAGCGCACAAATCCAATACTTGGTAAACCACGGCTATGCGGTGCTCGGCATTAACAATCGGGGCAGCAGCGGCTATGGCAAAACGTTTTTCACGGCAGATGATCGCAAGCATGGCCGCGAGCCGCTGTGGGATTGCGTAGAGGCGAAAACCTACCTCGCCAGCCTCGGCTATATTGATCCTGAACGAATCGGCATTATCGGCGGCAGCTACGGCGGATACATGACGCTGGCCGCGCTCGCATTCCGGCCCGAGGCGTTTAAAGTCGGGGTGAATATTTTTGGCGTGAGCAACTGGATTCGCACACTCGAGAGCATTCCACCGTATTGGGAAGCGCAGCGCAAAGCGCTCTACGATGAAATCGGCGACCCGGTAAAAGACAAAGAATTTCTTACCGCCACCTCGCCGCTATTCCACGCCAAGGAAATTCGCGCGCCGCTGATGGTGATTCAAGGGGCAAACGATCCGCGCGTGATCAAACCAGAGAGCGACGATATTGTGGACGCGGTTAAGAAAAACAATGTGCCGGTGGAATATGTGGTGTTTCCAGATGAAGGCCACGGATTTTCAAAGAAGAAAAATCAGATGGAAGCAAGCAAACGCATTCTGGAATTTCTTGATAAATATTTGGCCGCAAGTCCTAAAAAGCCTGCCTAAAAATAAAAATTGTGGCGCAGAAAAGTGATCACACGATCACTTTTCTGGAATATTCTGGGCAACAAAAATAACAGTCGCCTGAAAAACAGGCACCAAAGGGATGATGACCATGAAGGATATCGAACAAGACGATGAAAACGCATGGCTGGATCGCATGCAGTTGCATGCAGATCCCCTCGTGGACAACACCATAGGTGAGATCATCGGCGCGTGGTCGCCCCCGGCGGTGAGCCCTGAATCCGGCAATGTCGCTGCCAGTACCAGCGCATGGATATCTGCCCTCAATCCGCAGTGGAAAAAAATTGATACCGTCACCAAAATATTTGGCGACTGGACTTCCAACCAAAACATCAATGCGTGGCAGCCTGCCGTCGGCCTCATAGCCACCATCGGTAGGCCACTTCTAAAGTATGTTGCGGCCAACGCGACGCTCCCCGATTGGGCTGACACCGCCAAGATCGCGCGCGCCGAAGAATTGTTTATGGTACGGTGCGGTATCCGTTACGTTGCTGCCTTGTGCGAGCCTGCCGGAGTGCTACGTCATTCCTGATCTTTCTGTGGCGCTGCATTTATCAGGCCACAACTTTTTGCACGAATGCAAGCGCCCGGACGCGCAGATCAGCGTCGGCATACGAACACGCTAGCTCCACGGCCTGACCTCGGCAACGCGCTTATTCACGCAATGGAAAGCGTGATTCCAATACGCATTTTCAGGCCATTCCCATTGCTGATGACCCGCCATTTAGTGGGACATGAAACGTCAAAAGCCCTAGGCTTGAATGCTCACGCAACGTGGCGATCGCGGCTGTTGTTTTATACGATGCTGACGGTATCCAGAGCAATCGATAGCGTGGCGCGCGTGGTGTGGCCCGAGTTTTCAATCACACGTTTTTTACGTGCGCATTTTGGGCTATCGGCTCATTACTCAGCTGATGATGGACCAGACCATTGAAACTCCCACAGCATCTTATAAAACGTGTCAGCGATGTGGTGGAAAGCTGGAGTGACGATAAAAAAGCGCCGCGCTGGCTGAATAGAGTCGAGGATCCCATAACCACGGCAGGCAGCTGGAACGCGGCACGACCACGATAGCGAATCAGCCAGCATGTCAAACACTGTTCGTGTGCAGCACTCAAACGTTGATCCGTACTATTGTGCTCGTGTCCTGCTTGTGGCATCGTCAGAGCACTGGAGTAGTTCAAACCTCAGACGCTGCGCTATGACGTCTCTTGACGACATTTCTTTCTGACCTTTTTTATTTAGCTCGCGCATGCGTTTTAACCTTCATATTTTTTATCTCATTGGCTGCACGTTCGCTCTTTTAATCCGAGCGACGCGTCGGATGACGCATAAAACACTGCGCGTGCTTGCCGCTTTTTCAGCTGAACGGTTGCTGGCGTTGGCGATTACCGTGGCTACCGCTGGCCAGTCAACATTCACGCACGCTGCGCCTGATTCGCTTACCTTGCCCACTTCACCCAATGCACCGATCGTCGCGCTTAACGCACAGAGCGCCACGGTCGAACTGTGGCCATCGGCTACGTTCCTGCATGACCCGGAAGGCAAACTCAGCACCGCCGAGGTGATCGCCTCACCTGAAAAATTTACGGCACTCAAGTCCGCCTACGCCACGCTAGGTTTGCGGCAGAAGGTAATGTGGTTGCGTATACCCGTGTCACTGGCCGCTGGCGTGCACGAAGACTGGATTCTTGATATCGACTACGCGCTGTTAAATCGCGCCGACATTTATCTGGTTCGCGATGGAAGTATTGTGAGTCAGGCGCGGCTCGGGCTTTCGCAACCCTGGCAAGAGCGTCCGATTCAAAGTCGCTCGTTGTCGGTGGAGCTTGATTTCAAAGCGGGGGCGGCGCAAACACTGATTATCCGCATCGACACACCTGGCGCGATGATCTTACCGATCACACTCAACTCTCATTCAGCGTTTCACCAACACGCACTCAATGAGCAAATGCTTCAGGGCTTGCTCACCAGCCTGGTGGTTTGCCTGCTGCTATATAGCTTGCTGCAATGGCTGAGTATGCGCGAATCGCTGTACATCAAATACGCGGCGCTGGTGTTCGGCAGCGGGCTGTTCTCGGTTCATTTTTTTGGTATCGGCGAGCAATATTTGTGGCCTAACAATGTGTGGCTCGGCAGCCACACAGCTGGCCTGAGCGCGTTGATGGCCGCATTCGCCACTGCCTTGTTTGTAGAAGATGTGCTGGGCAACGATATGGGCCGAATATTGCGCATCGTGATGCGCGTGGTGGCGGGTGTATTTGCCGTCACCGCCATCGGGCACGCGCTGGATATTGTGGATATTTACGGCGTTAGCTTGGTCATGGCGTTGTTCAGCTTTATGCCGTCTCTGCTGGGCATACCGGGAGCAATCGCGAGATTACGCCGCGGTGAGCATACCGGCGCGTACTTTATGGTTGCGTGGGTCGCGTACGCTTTTGCCAGCATTACAATGGTCGGTGTGGTGCGCGGCAATATTGGCGTTAACTTTTGGACGCTGCATTCGTTTCAGCTTGGCGCGACCCTCGATATGCTTATATTTATGCGAATCGCGGTGTTGCGCTCATCTGCCGTTCACAAGGCGGCACAACGCGCGACGGTGGAGCATGCCGCCCTGCTTTCACTTGCGCATACTGATCCTTTGACGGGGCTGCTAAACCGGCGCGGATTGCAGGCCACGCTGCTCGAAGCGCTACCGACAGCAACCGCGAACAATATTCTTGCCGTGTATTTGCTCGATCTCGATCAGTTCAAACCCGTCAACGATCAATACGGCCACGACGTGGGCGACGAGCTACTGGTCGTGGCCGCCAGCCGTTTGCGTGCCACCATGCGGACAGGCGATGTGGTTGCGCGGCTGGGCGGCGATGAATTTGTCGTCATGGCGGGCGGCTTGCATAACGAAAAACAGGCCAGAGAACTTGGTCATCAATTGCTCAATGCATTCCGCACACCGTTCAGCTTGACGCAACACACCTGTCAAGTCGGGATTACGATTGGCTACGCTCTGGCCCCCGCAGACGGAAACGACGCACTGGGACTGCTCAAAAACGCAGATGCTGCGATGTATACGGGCAAACAAAATGGCAAAAATTGTCTACGCCGAGTTGGCATGACAATATCATCAGCCGAATAAGTGCGAAACGCGGTTTTTGGTGAAATTAGCGGCGTTTAAGCACTTTTACCGGCTTGGCAACCGATAGTTTCACCACTACTAGAACAGCAATTGCGCGTGGAGACGCCAATATTTGTGTGGCATCAGGCCAAATGAAAAGGGCTTACATTTCTGTAAGCCCTTGAATTCATGGTGCGCCCAGCAGGATTCGAACCCACGACCCCTTGGTTCGTAGCCAAGTACTCTATCCATCTGAGCTATGGGCGCATT
>JANYGV010000222.1 GCA_025359285.1 Burkholderiales bacterium | reverse complement strand
TTGAGCTATCTGATGCAGCTTTGGGAGGCGATTGAAGGCGCGGGCCGTGACGTAAAAGCGCCGGAGTTGATCTATCTGGAATCAAGCCTCGTGGTGCGCGCGATCCGCGATCTATTCCAACCTGATATCGGCGAAATTCTGATCGATACACCCGAAATTTTCGAGCAGGCACAATCGTTCATGTCTACGGTCATGCCAGCCAACGTGGGCAAGGTCAAGCTTTACACAGATGATGTGCCGCTGTTCTCACGTTTTCAGATCGAGCATCAGATCGAAACCGCGTACCGCCGTGACGTGCAGCTGCCCTCGGGTGGCGCGATCGTGATTGACCATACCGAGGCGCTGGTATCGGTTGACGTGAATTCGGCGCGGGCGACGCGCGGCCATGACATTGAGGACACCGCGTTCCGCACCAATTGCGAAGCCGCCGATGAGATCGCACGCCAGTTACGTTTGCGCGACTTGGGCGGCTTGGTGGTGATCGATTTCATCGATATGGAATCGCCGAAGAATCAGCGGGAAGTTGAAAACCGTTTGCGCGATGCGCTACATCATGATCGCGCGCGCGTGCAAACCGGCAAAATTTCGCGTTTTGGTTTGCTCGAATTATCACGCCAGCGCCTGCAACCTGCGCTGTCAGAATCCAGCTATATTCCCTGCCCGCGCTGCCACGGCATTGGTCATATTCGCGGCACGTCGTCGTCGGCATTGCATATCTTGCGCATCATTCAAGAAGAATCGATGAAGGAAAATACAGCCGCGATTCATGCTCAGGTGCCGGTCGATGTCGCCACCTTCCTGCTTAACGAAAAACGTCAGGATGTCCACGCCATCGAGACTCGTTTCAAAGTCAATGTGCTGTTGATTCCCAATGTGCATTTAGAAACACCCAACTACGAAATCGAGCGGCTGCGCCACGACTCCGAAAAGTTGGATGTGATCACGCCGAGCTATCAAATGGCGGCAAAACCTACCGAAGACTCAAACG
The DNA here is from genome assembly GCA_025359285.1 of Burkholderiales bacterium. Classification (GTDB taxonomy): domain Bacteria; phylum Pseudomonadota; class Gammaproteobacteria; order Burkholderiales; family Usitatibacteraceae; genus UKL13-2. Next base: position 3,958 of record JANYGV010000222.1, on the reverse strand, counting down.
CCAAAGCCGCCGCTGCGGCGCCCGAGGTTAAAGCCACTCGCGCCGTTCCGGTCGTTAAAGGGATTACGCCTGACCAACCTGCGCCGATGGCAGCTGAACCCGTGTCACGAGAACAACGAGCCGCCAACAATCACGCAGCACAGGCGAAGGCAGCCGAAATCATCGCGACTCCATCTCCATCTTTATGGCAACGCGTGACACGGTTCTTCGGTGGTGATGTGACTCCCCAACCAATCGCACCACAGCGTCCGGAAGGTAGTGGCGAGCGGTCCAAGGACGCCGCCAAAGAAGGCGGTCGTGAACAAAACCGTGACCGCAGCCGACGCGATGGTGGCAAAGACGGTGGAAGAGACGGCAAACGCGGTGGTGAGCGCAGCCGTCCTGGCCAAGGACCGCAGGTTGCTAATCAGGGCCAGAACCGTGCCCCACGGGGCCAGCAAGGCCGCGATCCTAACCGCGACGCAGCAGGCGGTATTCCGGAGACAAAAGCGTTGGAAGCCAATGCTGCGCGTCCGCCGCGTGAACCCAGAGAGCCACGCCCGCCTCGTGAGCCGAGAGAAAACAGGGAGCCGCGTGATCTGAATGCGCAAGGTCAGTTACCGCAGCCGCGTCAACAATCTGCCGCCAAGCCAGCGCTGGAAGCAAAGCCAGTGGCCGAGCAAACCGAAGAAGGTGAAGGCCGCGGTCGTCGCCGCCGTGGTAGAGGCGGACGTGATCGCAATGGTGAACGTGGCGAGAGAAGCGAGCGTACGCCACGTGCTGACGGCTCAATTGAAATCGCGGCGGCTTCAACCGATGATTCCAAGGCAATAAGCAATGACTATCACGCCCAAGCCAGCGCCGTGTCCCTAGCCGTAGTGGCGGCACCAGCAGCCGTATCGATTCCGTCATTTTTGATGGCTGACCCCGTTCCTGCGGCCATTCCACTGCCAGTGGCGGCGCCGATCGCCACGCCGGCCCAAGCGATCGAGCCACTGCCCGTGTTAGTCGAGCGCACGGTTGCGGCCTCGTATGCAAATGCACGAGAAGACTCGCCGGGAGCAACGTCAGCAGGTGCGCCTCGCGATACGGCGCTGCCCGCCGATGCGACTGGGCAGGGTGCATTGCCTGTTACCGCGCCAGCGCTCGCACCCGTTGTTTCTCAGCCTTCGGTAATGGTTCCGGCACAACCTGCATTGGCTTTTGGCACGGTGGATCAGATCGGCGAAGGTGAGTCTATCCGAACCGCACCACGGCGTCGTCCGCGCCCCGACCAGGGCACAAATGCGCAGGTCAGTGAACCACTGGTGTTTATTGAGACCGCCGCAGATAAGGCGCAACAGGCGGTACTGGTCGAAGAAGAAGCACCGCGTCGCCGTACCCCGCGCGAGCGCAAGCCTCGCGAGACATTTAGCGAGCCGCTCATCGTTGTCGAAACGCAATCAAACCAGAATCCGCCAAACCAAGCTTAGATAAACTGAAAATCGGCTAAAAAGCCAAAAGATTTAAAATAGCTAAAAGCGCAGTTAGCCAACATCAAAGACGCCGTTCGCAAAATTCTGCGCACGGCGTTTTTTTATGGGTCGTTTAGTATCGCCACTTGCGTCGCCGCGCACCCGCGCTCACACTATTTTTCAATTCCAATCTAAAGCGGAGAAAATTATGTCTACGAGCCTGCAACCAATACTTTTCTATTTTGATTTTTCCTCTCCTTATGGCTATTTAGCGGCCATGAGAATTGATAGTGTGGCCGCCAAATACGGGCGTGAAGTCGATTGGCGTCCCATCCTGCTTGGCCCGGCATTCAAAGCAAGTGGCAACGCACCGCTTATCGGCCAGCCTTTGAAGGGCGACTATGCACGGCGCGACTTGCCGCGCACCGCCGCATTTATGGGAATTCCGTTTGGCATGCCATCGCCGTTCCCGATTGGTACCCAAAACGCGGCGCGTGCATTTTATTGGTTGAAAGATCGCGAACCTGAAAAGGCAAAGACCGTCGCGATTTCACTCTTTCAAACTTATTTCGTTGAGGGACGCGATATTTCTTCTCCAGAAACCGTGGTGGACGTTGCCGCCCAGCATGGGGTGGATCGCGCTGAACTGGGCACAGCGCTGGCGGATCCACTGGTGAAGGACCGGCTTAAGAAGGAAGTCGAAAACTCCCTTCTAGAGGGTGTGTTTGGTTCACCTTATATCGTTATCGACGGCGAGGCATTTTGGGGAACAGATCGACTTGACCAAATAGAGGCTTGGCTAAAAACAGGCGGCTGGTAGACTCGCTGCCCCTGGGGGTAACACGGCTGGGCTGAGTTTTATGGCGCTGCTAATATTTGAATACGTCAGGTTTTCCCAGCGCGGGAATAAGCTCAACAATACCGCCAGCAAAAATCTCCACCGCCAGGGCCGCGAGCAGCAGACCCATGATGCGCGTCGCAATATTCACCGTGGTCTTGCTCATGCGCTGCCCGACTTGCGAAGCAATGCGCAGCGCAAACCAGGTTACCAAGGCGACGCCCAGCGCAGCACCACACACCGCCAAAATGTGCACTAACGTTTTTCTCTCACTTGCATAAATAATGATGGTGGACATCGCGCCGGGGCCCGCGAGCAGAGGAATCGCCAGCGGCACCACAGCGATACTGGCCTTATCAACTGCCTCTTCGGCCTCTTCAGGCGTCTGCTTGTCGGGTGAGGGCATGGCCTGCATCATGGCTAAAGCAGTAGTCATCACCAGAATGGCACCACCCACTTTGAAACTGGCAATGCTGATACCAAACACATCAAGCACTCGCTCACCCAGCACCGCCGACACAACCAACACGATCGCCACGGTGATGGCCGCAATACGAGCGGTTTTCATGCGTTCAGCTCGGCTTTGATAAGGCGTCATGGCCACGAAAACAGGAATGATGCCAAGCGGATTGACAATCACCATCATCGCGACAAAAATTTTGACGTACGCGGCCAGCGACAACAGTTCTGTGCTCATGCTTTTACTTTCGGCGCTGACTTGACGGTCGCATCAAGCAAATGCTGAACCAAACCCGCACAGCCATCCTCCACCAGATCAAGTACGCGCTCAAAGTCCTTCGCGTTACCCATGTACGGATCGGGCACTTCCAGTCTCGTTTGGTTTTGCGTCTTGTTGCTAGCGTAGTTGAGAAACAGCTCAATCTTGTTCGTGTGGCGATCAGGGCTCATGGCCTGCAAATGCGCGAGATTATTTTCATCCATCGCCAACACATAGTCGTATTGGCGAAAATCGTTCGTTACCACTTGTCGCGCGCGAATCGAGGTTAAATCGACGCCACGTCTTGCGGCGTGATCAATTGATCGCGCATCGGGTGCTGCGCCGACCTGATAATCGTGCGTCGCTGCAGAGTCTATCTCGACCTTATTTTCAAGCGGCGTGCCAACAATCATCTTGCGGAGCACGCCCTCAGCGGTCGGCGAGCGGCAGATATTACCCAAGCAAACGAACAATATTCGAACTGGCTTTTTCATATTCTCTTCGAACTTATCAGGCTTCAACGGCCGCGTCTGGCCCGCCCAACAACATCCGGTTCCTCAGCATGCGCAGCTCATCGCGCAGCTTGCCGGCCTTCTCAAACTCTAGATTCCGCGCGGCTTCCATCATTTCGCGCTCGACCCGTTTGACCGCAGTTTCCATTTGCTTTTCACTGAGCACATCGTATTTTTTACGGTCTTGTGCGGCTTTGCGGTCACTTGATTGACTGGCGCGCTTTTCGTCCACGTTGTACGCGCCATCAATAATATCCTTGATTTTTTTTATCACCGATTTAGGCACGATGCCATTATCGAGATTGTGCTGAATCTGCTTAGCGCGGCGGCGATTGGTTTCTGAAATCGCAAACTTCATCGAATCCGTTTCTTTGTCGCCGTACAAAATCGCGGTGCCGTTCAAATTACGCGCGGCGCGACCAATGGTTTGAATCAGCGAACGTGAGCCGCGCAAAAA
>JANYGV010000198.1 GCA_025359285.1 Burkholderiales bacterium | reverse complement strand
GCAGCGTCCGGCATAGCCTGGCTTTCGCCGATTTTTGGATAGCTGCAGAGTGTGGCGTTATTTGAAAAAGGAGTTGCAGACGCGATAGGCACGCTCGTGTTTTGGGTCGTGTTTTGGGCCGTGTTTTGGGTCGTGTCTGCATTTGCGTTTGCACTGGTGCTGGCATCAACACAAGCCACTATGCGATCCAGCCAATTGCCATGCACCCGCGTATCGCTATTGAGCAGCAACACGTCACGTTCGGGGTGAAGCGTGATCGCGCGATTGCAAGTCGCTACGAACCCCAAATTCTTCGGGTTGGTGAGCACCGTAATGTTGACACTTGGGCCAGATGTCAGGCCCGCCAGAAACTCCGCCATACCCGGCTCAGGGCTTGCGTCGTTGATGATGACCAGTTCATACGCCGTGGTGCAGGCATTTGCCAACACGCTGTTAATACAGGCTTTGGTCTCGGCCAACCCGCGGTACACGGGAATGATAATGTCGATGGGTTTCAATTGAGCTTTGTTGTTGATGCCTGAAAGTAGCGCTGATTATAGAGGACACGCCGGCGCAGCAATGCCGAGGCTACCCTGCGCCAATTTCCGCAGATTCGCGAGAATTTCCCTCTCCTGACTTGCCAGCGCTGCGCGCAGATAAAAATATTCCCAGCAGCAGCAACGAAAAGCCGACCATCTGTAGCGGTTGAAAACGCTCGTCGAATAGCCACCACGCCATTAACGCGGACGCAATCGGTTCTCCCAGAATCGCAACCGCAATCACCGTGGCGGGCGCATGCTTAAGCGACCAGTTAATGCCCGTATGGCCGATTAATTGCGGGCCAATTGCCAACCCGGCGAGGCAGGCCCATGCGAGCCATGAAAATCCGACCAGTGGCACATCAGCAACCCATGCACAGAGCAGAAGCGTCAGCGCTGCGCTCGAATAAACCAGCCAGATATAGGCGAGCAAAGAAAACGTCTGGCGAAGCTTTCGACCCAGTAGCAGGTAGCCGCAAACCGTCAACGAACCAACTATTGCGAGCGCGTTGCCCAGCATGGGGTTGCTGCCCACGCCCACTATCGAGGCACGTGCATCTGATAAAAATATCAGCGCACTACCGAACATCGCTGAAGCAATCCCGATCAACAGCGAACGATGCAAGCGCTCGCGAAGAAAAAGCCACGATATCAGCGCAATCCATATGGGATTGGTCGTCACCAACGCCGTACTGCTCGCCACCGACGTAAAAGACAGCGACGAAATCCACGACGCAAAATGCGCCGCTAAAAATACGCCCGACGCGACGGCCAGCGCCACGGCTTTGAGCGGCAATGCGCTTATTTCATGCCGCATGGCAGGCTTGGCCGCCACCACGAGCGAGAGAATAATAGCGGCAATGCCCAAGCGCCACACCGCAATCGAAAGCGATGCAACGCCCTCACCCAAGGCCAGCCGGATCATGATGGCGGAGGTGGACACGATTGCCACCGATGCACCCAACACCAACATGGGAAGCGCGCGAGAATTCATATTGTTTTTCTACTCAATGCGGCCAAATTAGATGAGCCCGAGTTCAATCTGGCCGCCGGATGCAGGCAGTCGATGCGGAGGGCTTAATCAAAAGCGCTCAATGAACAAGGCTTAATGAAAAGGGCTTAGTGAAAAAGGCTAGGGCAGAAGATTGAAGCCAAAGATAGTCCAGCCGCATCATCTGGCCATTTCATCACCGTGCTCATCAAACATTTGCGCCGAAACCAACCACGAAAATCAGTGCCCCATTGGGCTTTCACTGGTGGTGTTCATCACACACTTCATAAAATCGCGGCCCAGATTCGCTTCACAGGTTTTAAATGCTTTTGTTTCAGCCACACAGCTATCCGCTGCCTTATTTGAAAGCTTGCCGCAATCAAGTGGGTTCGCCATCAAAAATTCACGATCACACGCAAAATGCGCCTCAAATTTTAGGGGGCCACATTTTTCCGCCATCTTTACGTGACGTTCACATCTCATTTTGTCGACGCCTTCTTTTTTATCGCACCCCGAGGCGTGCGCGGCGACATGGGTAGACACAGTGAATGTACAAAGCGCGAGGGCTATCGCAAATAAGCCGGTTAATTCAATAGTTGCTTTGCTGGTTGTCTTTAGCATCTTGATTTTCTCGAATGGAAATATTGTGATGGCATAACTCCACATCACAAAA
>JANYGV010000171.1 GCA_025359285.1 Burkholderiales bacterium | reverse complement strand
GCAATCCCGCACCGCTGGTCAAGGCAGTGCCGTTCATAAGCCACATGGCAATCCTGCCGTCGGTGTGGCGGTAGACTATATCTGCCTTGCCATCGCCATTAAAATCCGCTGTATGCGTAACTGTCCAGCCGGAAGCGGCGTCCAGTAAACCAGCACCTGCAGTCAGCGCCATGCCGTTCATGAGCCACATGGCGATCCTGCCATCCGTGTGGCGGTAGAGGATGTCTGCTTTGCCATCACCGTTGAAATCGGCGGTGTGAGTGACCGTCCAACCCGAGCCCGCACCGAGAAGTCCTGCACCACTGGTCAAGGCGGTACCGTTCATGAGCCACATGGCGATTCTGCCGTCGGTGTGTTGAAACAGGATGTCGGCTTTACCGTCGCCGTTGAAATCGCCCGTATGGGTAACCGTCCAGCCGGATGCTGCTTCGAGCAAACCTGCGCCACCGGTTAGCGTCGTACCGTTCATGAGCCACATGGCGATGCGGCCATCGGTGTGCTTATAAAGGATGTCTGCCTTGCCGTCACCGTTGAAGTCGGCAACGTGTGTGACCGTCCAGCCCGACCCCGCGCCCAGCAGGCCTGCGCCACTCACGAAGGTCGCGCCGTCCATAATCCACATGGCAATTCTGCCATCGGTATGACGGAACAACAGATCAGCCTTGCCATCACCATTGAAGTCGGCGATGTGGGTCACTGTCCAGCCAGGCGTGTTCAGCAAGGTGTTTTTGCTGGCAACATTGGCACCGTTCATCAGCCAAAGTTCGATTAAGCCGTTGCTGTTGCCTAGAACTAAATCGCTTTTGCCATCTTTGTCAAAATCATTGGGGGCGGCGTGAACGCGCGAGCTTGTAACCAGACTCATGGCCGCGATCAGACCCACAAGTAGCGCCAATAGCAGGTGTCTTGCGCGGAAACGACTTGGATCTGTCGCGGGGTGGTGTAACGAGCGTGGCGTCGACATGGCTATTCCCTGAAGGTTAAATGAGAGCAATGTTTCGGGTGGAACGAAGTAATGAATTGTGGTGTAGCAAGCTGAACGCTTTTGTACTGTCTCCAAAAAGAGACTTGACCCTGCGTAAATCGGACGCTGCCCACTCATCGATAACGTATGAACCGATGAGCGCAAGTTATTTTTAATCATGTCAGCAAGCCACGTGCCAGCTCCGCATCACGTAAATGAGCGGCTGATGATTATTCGATCCGATGTCCCGAGAGTTCACGGTTTCGAGAAAACGCATGTTGTGATGGAGGAAAAATCGGGTGTGCCGCCATACCAGCCGGTGTCATGTGAGCTTTTATGAAAGTCTGACGCTTTTATAAGCGCCAAACCCAGCACTTGCCGCCCGTAATGCATGATTTTCGGCACATTCCGCTAAAACTTGGGGTCGATCCGCTTTCGCGCCAAAGGATAGCGGCTGCGCTGTTGAAAATCGAAATGATTTCAAGTTGAAAGACAAACGCTAGCTCCGGCGCGCTTCTCAGGCTATTTATGGCTCTGAACACCCGTGTATGCTAGGGTTTATGCCAGCGGCGGTGTTTAGCTGGATACCGCGCGGTAGGTCCAAAACCCGAGTGCGGTGAGCGCGAACGATCCAGCCAGATGGGTAAACATGACGAGAAGCGCGGGTAGTACATCGCCGCGTTCAAGCAAACCGACCACTTCTGCCGAATAGCTCGAGAATGTGGTTAAACCGCCTAGAAATCCGGTGATGACAAACAATCGCCACGCGGGCGATAAATCGGGATGTTTCGCAAAATAGGCGACCGCTAAACCGACGAGAAAACCGCCGATCAAGTTCGCGGCCAAGGTGCCAAGCGGGAATTTCTGAACTTGAGGGTTTAACCATAGCGACAAGCCCCAGCGCAGCCATGCGCCAGTCGCGGCACCGATACCGACCGCTAGAAATCCGCCAAACCAACCGCTAAAAATTATGTTCATGTGGCAGCCTCGCTCGCGGCTTCAGACCCAACGCCAACCCTAGCCAGTAATTGCCGAATTTCGACGGGCACCGATTTTGGTTTGTGGTTGACGTAATCAAACCACACAATAACGAATTCGCCCACCGCCGCAATTTCGTTTTTTTCGTTTTTTTCGCCTTTTTTCCCCTCTTTTTCGCTTTCCTCACTTTTGCCTTCAATCGTAAGCGTATTGATTAAATCAAAGCTGGTATTGCCGATGCGCCCTGCCCTCAATTCCACACGCGCCGTCGCGGGATAACCCACCGGTTTTTTGTAGGTGACACTCGCCTTTAACAAAATCATACCTTCGCCGGTATTGCGCAAGGGTCTGCCAATAGACTCGCACCACGCGGTACGGCTCTCCTCGAAATAGCGCAAATATTGCGCATTATTGACATGACCAAGCACATCGAGCTCGCCCCAGCGAATCGGAAAACGCATGGTGTGCAGCACGGGATTTTGGTGCGTAATTTTCATTTATTTGTGATCTTTTGAAATTTTTTGCGTCTCAGCGTTAAGAGAGCGTTTAGAAAGCGTCGAGAAGGCGACCGACTATAATACGTGCAAGCAATCAATAAACAATTCACGAAAAAAATCATGGCAGAAAATCAAGTATTAGCTGAACGCGAATCAATGGAATATGACGTTGTCATCGTTGGCGCAGGGCCTGCGGGCTTGGGCGCCGCGATCCGACTCAAACAACAGGCGGCAATAGACGACCGTGAAATATCAGTCTGCATTGTCGAAAAAGGCTCAGAAGTCGGCGCACATATTCTATCCGGCGCAGTAATGGACCCACGCGCCATGAACGAGCTTTTTCCAGACTGGAAAGAATTAGGCGCGCCGCTGAATCAGCCCGTCACCGAAGATCGATTTCTGTTCTTGAGCGAAACGGGCAGCATGAAAACACCTAGCTGGATGCTGCCCAAATGCTTTCAGAATCACGGCAATTACGTCATCAGCTTGGCCAATGTATGCCGCTGGCTGGGTACCAAAGCCGAAGAATTAGGCGTTGAAATTTATCCTGGATTTGCGGCGTCCGAAGTTTTGTTCAACGAAAATGGTTCGGTCAAAGGTATCGCCACGGGCGACATGGGCATCGGCAAAAATGGTGAGCACACAGATCGCTACGCACGCGGGATGGAGCTGCATGCGAAATACACTTTTTTTGCTGAAGGCTGTCGCGGCAATTTGGGCAAAATATTGCAGCAAAAATTTAATCTCAACGACGGTCGCGATCCGCAAACTTACGGTCTCGGTTTGAAAGAATTGTGGGAAGTGAAATCTGATAAACACATCCCCGGCTTGGTGGTGCACACCGCCGGCTGGCCGCTTGATTCTGAAACTTATGGCGGCTCGTATTTGTATCACTTAGAAAATAATCTGGTTGCGGTGGGCTTCGTGGTCGGATTGGCCTATACCAACCCTTACCTTTCGCCGTTTGAAGAATTTCAGCGCTACAAAACCCATCCCGCGATTCGCGGATTTTTTGAAGGCGGTAAGCGCATCGCGTACGGCGCGCGCGCGCTCACCGCTGGCGGCTTGCAATCATTGCCGAAACTCACCTTCCCCGGCGGCGCACTTATCGGCGACGATGCCGGATTTTTAAACGCATCGCGCATCAAAGGTAGCCATGCGGCGATCAAGAGCGGCATGTTGGCCGCAGATGCCGCCTACGAGGCCGTCAAAGCGGCGCGTTCGTCTGATGAATTAGGCGCCTATCCCGACGCGTTTAAAACCAGCTGGCTGCATGATGAGCTGCACCGCGCGCGCAATTTCAAACCCGCGATGGCGAAGGGTTTGTATACCGGCACATTGATGGTCGGCATTGATCAAATCGTATTCGGCGGCAAAGCGCCGTGGACGATGCATCATCAGCATGCCGATCATGAAATGCTCAAAACGGCGTCCGAATCCAAACCGATTTTGTACCCCAAACCCGATGGCGTGCTGACCTTTGATCGCTTGTCGTCCGTGTTTATTTCCAACACTAATCACGAGGAAGATCAGCCAGCACACTTGACGTTAAAAAACGCCAGCGTACCGGTGGAAACAAATTTGGCGCTCTACGACGGGCCCGAATCACGCTATTGCCCGGCGGGCGTTTATGAATATGTTGAAGCCGGGGGTGCTAACCCTGAGGGTAAAAAACGCCTGCAAATCAACGCGCAAAATTGTGTGCATTGCAAAACCTGCGACATCAAAGACCCGACGCAGAATATTGTGTGGGTGGTGCCTGAAGGCGGCGGCGGGCCGAATTATCCGAATATGTAGCGTGGTGCTGGAAGCGTCCCTCTGATTCACACCGACCGGTCTCGAGGTGTCATTCCGAGTCGGTTTTACGAGGAACCTGCTTTCTTTTTTTCGTTGCGCGGCGAATAGTAGACCCCTCGCGAAACCGGCTCGGGATGGATTTTATGCACTCCAATCGGTAACAGCATAAGATGATCACCGCTACTGCTTTTTTTCGTTATGCTTGACCATCAATAGGCAAGCCACAGGGGATTCACCACACCGTCAGTCATTCCCGAGGAGGCATCATGAAACCCGTTTCAGAACTGCTCAGCAAACGCTCTTCCACGCTTTGGCTCGTCAAACCAGACGATACCGTTTTTGATGCGCTTAAATTACTGGCCGATTACGAGATTGGTGCCTTGATGGTGATGGAGAATGGCAAGCTGGTCGGCATCATGAGCGAGCGCGATTACACCCGAAAAATTGCGCTGCAAGGCAAGAATTCCAAAGAAGCCCTGGTCCGCGAAATCATGACC
>JANYGV010000166.1 GCA_025359285.1 Burkholderiales bacterium | reverse complement strand
TCTTTGTCCGGGAAAACCTCATCCTGTAAGGGCAAAAATGCGCCGCCGGAATCGACCAGATACACGCAAGGCAAATTGTTTTGCATCGCTACTTCCTGCGCGCGCAAATGTTTTTTTACCGTGAGCGGATAATACGTTCCGCCTTTGACGGTGGCGTCATTGGCCACAATCACCACCTCCTGACCTGACACGCGGCCAATGCCCGTAATCACACCTGCGGCGGGGGCGTCATGCCCCGTTTTGCCATACACACCCCAGGCGGCGAGCGGTGAGAATTCAAGGAACGGTGAGCCCAGATCGAGCAACGCTTTCACCCGATCACGCGGCAGCAATTTGCCCCGCGCTATGTGCTTTGCGTTCGCATCTGCGCCTCCGCCTTCAGCGACTTTGCGGGTGTGATTGTTGAGTTCATCCACCAGCGTGCGCATGTGCGCGGCGTTGGCGGTGAAGGCGGGGGAGAGCGGATCTAGTTTTGATTTGAGCTGAGGCATTTTTTTATGGGTGTCGTTATTTATTCGAAGTAGGGTGATGCGCCGAATCTTTCACTGTCATCCCGAGCCGCTTTTGCGAGGGATCTGCTGTTGGGTTGTTCTTTATGCGATAAAAAAAATTTTGTAGGTCAGGTTGCGCAGCTACCTGACATTTGTTATTCAACTTCCATCGTACTGATTTGCAAAGGGGCCGCATCTACTCCCCAATCCGGACTGTACATATCTCGTTCAATGTAAACCCGAAACGAAGAAAATTGATATTCATATGCTGATTGAACGATGCCATGTTTAACCGGATTGTAATGAATGTAATCCAAGTGGCGTTGAAAATCATCTTCATCACGAATGATGTGATCCCAAAAGCGGCGCTGCCAAAGTGATACGGATTGCTTTTCTACAGTCATGGGCTGCTGGTTAAATCTTCTGGTAAATCGTAATTTGACGGACTGCATTATTTTGGAAATATCGGCTTGTTTCGGATTGATCAAAAAATGGAAGTGATCATTCAAGATCGCATAACCAAGCATCACAAAGCCATACTCCGATTTGACTTCACGGATGACATCCAAAAGTAACTGTTTGTTTTCATTGCCTCGCAGGAATGGTTCACGATTAGCGGTTACGGCGGTGATGAAAATGGGCGCTCCGTTTGAAGAATAGCGGCGGATATTTGTCATCGTGTGCGTGGTGCGAGTGTCGTCAGGTAGCGTTGCAACCTGACCTACGAGATACTGCGTACCCGATCAAAGATCTCTTCAAATCGCTGCCGTTGTTGATTGGATACATTTACCCAGTTTGTTTTGGTCGTCAGCACCAGCATATAGTGTTGCTCGATTGCGGCGTGCATAATCTGTTCAAGCCAGAAATCCATTGACGCCTGCTTTAGTCTTTCAGGCTTGGGGCCGTGTAATCTCTGGCGCGCTTGGTCCCAACTAATTTCCATAGCCTCTCGGTATATATAAGGAAAGGATACGGCGTCGGGAACCACATAAATACCTTGTTGCTCGTCGACGCCGATCTCAACAATTGATTTGGTGGCGAAACTCACCCCACCAAATCCCGCGCAATCACCATCCGCTGCACTTCGCTCGTGCCTTCATAAATCTGCGTGATGCGCGCATCGCGGTAGTAGCGCTCGACCGGGTAATCTTCGAGATAGCCATATCCCCCATGGATCTGAATTGCTTTTGAGCAGACCCACTCGGCGAGTTCGGAAGCGTAAAGCTTCGCCTGCGAGGCTTCGCTTAAACACGGCATGCCTTCGGTGCGCATTTTTGCCGCGTGAAGAATGAGCATGCGCGCGGCGTTGATGCGGGTATGCATATCGGCGAGCATGTTGGCGATAGATTGGTGATCATGAATTTTCTTGCCGAATTGAGTGCGATCTTTTGAATACGCGACCGCCGCATCAAGTGCGGCGCGGGCGATGCCAAGCGCTTGCGCGGCGATGCCGATGCGACCGCCCTCGAGTCCGGATAGTGCGATTGCCAAGCCTTTACCGCGGGGGCCGAGCAATTGGGCTTCGTCGATTTTGCAGTTATCCAAAATAATCGCGCAGGTGTCAGAGGCGCGAATGCCGAGCTTGTGTTCGGGGCGTTGCACGTTGAAGCCCGACGAATCGGTCGGCACGATAAAGCACGAAATGCCGCGTTTGCCGAGGTCGGGATCGGTCACGGCAAACACCATTGCGAGCTTGGCGCGTTTGCCGTTGGTGACGAATTGTTTGTTACCGTTGAGAACCCATTGCCCGTTCACGAGCTTGGCGGTGGTCTTTAAATTATTGGCTTCGGAACCTGCTTGCGGTTCAGTCAAACAAAAGCAGCCAATTTTTTTGCCGCCGGCCAGGTCAGGCAAATACGCACGCTTTTGTGCCTCCGTCCCCCATGCCAGAATCGGCCCGCAGCCGACCGAGTTGTGCACGCTCATCAGCGTGGACGTTGAGGCATCCCCCGCGGCCACTTCCTCTTCGGCCAACGCATAGGCCACATAATCAGAATAGCTGCCGCCGTATTCTTCCGGCACCATCATGCCGAGTAATCCGAGCTCGCCCATGTGTGCGACGATTGCATCGGGAATCCATTTGTCGCGTTCCCACTGCGCGGCATTTGGTGCTAATTCATTCTGTGCGAAATCGCGTGCCATGTCGCGAATCATGCGCTGTTCTTCGGTATAAAAATCGGTGGCGGTTTTCATGAGCATGGTGTGCTCCTTTGAATATTTGATTATCAGAAGTTATTTGGTAACGTCATCAATTTTTCTCGCGTTTTCTGCGGCCAGCGCATCCATGGCTTTTTGCGTTTCTTTAACTTTGTCGAGCGCTTTTATCTGCTCGCCGTAAACCGGATTGTCGCGCACCATTTTTTCGGCGGCCGCTTTCTCGGCTTGAATTTGCTCAGCGGCTTTGGGATTGTCATCTGCTTTTTTAGAGCACGCTGCGATTGTTAATGCGAGACAGATCAGCAGCAAAAGTTTGACTTTTGCTACCACGCGATTTCCTCGCCGGTGTAGTTGAAAAATCCGCCGTTGCTTTTCGTCGTCGCAGTCGCAATCACCTTCCGCATGCCGGTAACGCTCACTTCCGGGGTGATATCCGCGCCGTCACCGCCCATGTCAGTCTGCACCCAGCCCGGATGCATCACAAACGCGTTGATGTCTTTCGATGCGTATTCAAAAGAGGCCGCTTTGACGACCGCATTCAACGCGGCTTTGCTTGCGCGATAAGTAACGCCATGCGGGCCGGTCATGCCGCCGATTGAGCCCATCATGCTGGAGACAAATGCGAACGTGCCTTTGTTTTTAATCAGCCGTGGAGCAACAATCGGAATCATTTGAAGTGCGCCAAATACATTCGCATGCATCACGCTATCGAAATCTTTTAATGATGCCGGTGCCGTCACGGAAGCTTCGCGCGGCCCGTAAACGCCAGCATTGTAGATCGCCACATCGAGCGATCTTTTTCCTAGCGCTTCAGAAAATGCGGCGATAGATGCTGCATCCGTTGTATCGAGAATCAGTGTTTCTGCGCCGAGAGCGGCCAGTTTTTTACCGTCTACCGCGCGACGATGTGTGGCAATAACCTCCCAGCCGTCGTGACGATATTGGCGAACGAATTCAAGGCCGAGGCCGCGTGATGCGCCGATGATGAGGATCGTTTTCAAGATGTTTCCTATCGCATAAATCAGGCAAATTGATTTTTACAACTCTAACACCAGAGCGGTTTTCAAAGCAGAAACACTCCGAAAACCGCTCCAGTGCTAGTGTTTAAAACTTAAATTATCTCCACAGCTAGCGCAGTTGCCTCGCCGCCGCCAATACAAAGCGATGCAATCCCACGCTTGCCGCCGCGCGCTTTCAAGGCATGAATCAGCGTCACGATCAGTCGCGCACCGGACGCGCCAATCGGATGGCCGAGTGCGCATGCGCCGCCATTCACGTTGACTTTTTCATGCGGCAAATTCAGATCTTTCATCGCCGCCATCGTGACTACCGCGAACGCTTCATTGATCTCGTAAAGGTCGACATTATCCGGGCCCCAGCCGAGTTTTTTATGCAGCTTGTCGATTGCGCCGACCGGTGCCGTGGTGAACCACTCTGGCTCATGTGCGTTTGAGGCTTGGCCGACGATGCGCGCGAGCGGCGTGATGCCTTTTGCTTTGGCGTCCGATTCTTTCATCAAAATAAGGATCGCTGCACCATCAGAAATCGACGATGAGGTCGCGGCGGTGACGGTGCCGTCTTTGTTGAAAGCCGGGCGCAGCGCGGCAATTTTTTCGGGCTTGCACAAGCCGGGTGGCTCGTCCGTGGCTAATACGACATCGCCACCTTTGCCCGCAATAGTCACACCCGCGATCTCAGCTTTGAATGCGCCGCTGGCAACCGCGGCCTGCGCACGCTTCACGCTCTCGGTGGCGAACTGATCCTGCATTTCCCGCGTGAACCCATATTTTGCCGCCGTGGCGTCAGCAAAAATGCCCATCGATTTACCGTCGTAAGCGTTTTCCAAGCCATCAAACGCCATATGATCCAGCGCCTTGAAATGACCGTAGCGATAGCCTTGACGCGCTTTGGGCAACATGTGCGGCGCGTTCGACATTGATTCCATGCCGCCCGCCACGATCACGTCGGCCGAGCCCGCGACAATCGCGTCATGCGCCATCATCACCGTCTTCATGCCAGAGCCGCAGACTTTATTAACCGTTGAGCAGGCGGTTGATTTCAATAAATCGGCGCCCAGTACCGCTTGACGCGCCGGTGCTTGTCCCAGTGCCGCGGGCAGCACGCAGCCGATGATGGCTTCGGTGATGTCCTCGACTTTCAAACCCGATTGCGCGACCGCCGCCTTGATGGCGACCGAGGCTAATTGGGGTGAGGTCATCGGTAATAGCTGACCATTCATGGCCCCGATTGGGGTGCGTTTTGCGGCGACGATGACAACAGCGTCTCTATTTGCATCTGACATGGTGTTCTCCTGGTGAAAATTTAGATTCCGAAAGGCTCATTTTTGTTTTGGCTTGACTCGATTTTTTAGCTCGTTTCTCCAAACAATTCCCGCCCAATCAACATGCGACGAATCTCATTTGTTCCTGCGCCGATGTCGTATAACTTTGCATCGCGCAGCAAACGTCCCGCCGGATATTCGTTAATGTAGCCATTGCCGCCCAGCGCTTGAATTGCTTCGAGTGCGACTTTCACCGCGCATTCTGACGCATACAAAATACAGGCTGCCGCGTCTTTTCGCGCGGCACGTCCGCGGCCCTGATCCAGCATTTCGGCAACGCGATACGTGAACGCGCGCGAGGATTGCAGGGCCACATACATATCCGCCATTTTTCCCTGCATCAAACCGAATGTGCCAATCGCCTGACCAAATTGTTTGCGTTCGTGCATGTAGGGCAGCACCAAATCCATCGCCGCCTGCATGATGCCCAGCGGGCCGCCGGACAGCACCGTGCGCTCGGTATCGAGGCCGCTCATCAATACTTTTGAGCCGCCGTTTAAGGTGCCCAAAATATTTTCTTCAGGTATCTCGCAATCCTCAAATACCAGCTCGCAGGTGTCCGAGCCGCGCATGCCGAGCTTGTCGAGTTTTTGTGCGGTGCGAAAACCTTTCATGCCTTTTTCGACGATAAACGCCGTCATTGCTTTCGAGCCCATTTCTTTCGGCGCGGTGCGCATGTACACAATCAGCACATCCGCATGGGGCCCGTTGGTGATCCACATTTTGTTGCCGTTCGCGATGTAGCGGTCGCCTTTTTTCTCAGCCTTGCACGCCATCGAGCCCACCACATCCGAGCCTGCGCCCGGCTCACTCATCGCGAGCGCTCCGACGAATTCGCCTGAACACAGCTTGGGCAAATATTTGGTTTTTTGCGCTTCAGTACCATTCAAATAAACATTATTTACGCAGAGATTCGAATGCGCGCCATACGCGAGGCCAACTGAGCCTGATGCGCGCGAGACTTCTTCCATCGCCACCGTATGCGCCAAATAGCCCATACCGGTGCCGCCATATTCTTCGGCGACTGAAATCCCCAGCAGCCCCAAATCGCCCAATTTTTTCCACATGTCCATCGGGAAATGATTGTCGTGATCAATCGCGGCCGCGCGCGGTGCCAACTCCGCATCGCACATGCGTTTGACCGAATCGCGCAGAGCATCGGTGTCGTCGGTAATGTGTGTGTCAAAAATCATAACTAACGTCCAGTATTCAAATAGAAATTGAATTATCCCCTTTTAAAGGGCTCGCTGCTGTTACTGAGGTGACGGTTTTGTGCCCTTTGTTTTACTTTGCCCCCATCCGGATCGCCCCGTCCAGCCTGATGACTTCGCCATTCAACACTTCGTTTTCAATAATGTGTTTTGCCAATGCGGCATATTCGTCCGGGCGGCCCAGACGGGGAGGGAAGGGGATTTGCGCGCCGAGGGACGCGCGGATTTCTTCGCTCATGCCTTGCAACATAGGCGTATCAAAAATGCCCGGTGCAATGGTCATGACGCGAATGCCGAACTTGGCCAGTTCGCGCGCAATCGGCAGGGTCATGCCGTTCACGCCTGCCTTCGAGGCCGCATAGCCCGCCTGACCAATCTGGCCTTCGAATGACGCGACCGATGAGGTGTTGATAATCACGCCACGCTCGCCGTTCGCGTTCGGTGATTGCAAAGTCATCGCCGCAGCGGCGAGGCGAATCACGTTGAACGTACCGATTAAATTGATGCTGATGGTGCGCGAAAAATTAGCCAATGAATGTGGGCCGGTTTTCCCGACCACGCGCTCGCCCGGTGCGACCCCGGCGCAATTCAACACGCCATGAATACCGCCGAAGCCAGCGGTACACAGCGCTACTGCCGCCTGCACGCTGGCTTCGTCGGTTACGTTGGTTTCAATAAATTTTGCCTGACTGCCCAGCTCAGCGGCCATTTTGGTGCCGCCCTCGACATTGATATCGGCCAGAACCACACGGCCGCCGTTGGCCACAATCAATCGTGCCGACGCTGCGCCCAAGCCCGAGCCGCCACCAGAAATGAAAAATGTATGATTTTGAATTTGCATGATTTGATTGGCAGTGAATAGATAATTAGATGAGTAGATGAGTAGGCGGATAGACGAACAGATAACCGCTGCTAAAAATTAGGTTGGAAATTAGCGAGAGCGCAATTTTAGTTTATTTGGCTGATGAACTAAACATTAAATTCCGAGCATGCTATTTTCAGTTTGGCTGCGCTCAAAATCTGGCACACGCGAAACCATCAAAATGAAGGCAGGCGCGCCGTTCGCCAGCGCATCTTTGCCGAGCCGCTAGCCATTCAATGTCTTCATGCCGCCCTCGACATACCGCGCCCCGCTTGCGGCACCGAAGGGGAAAATCGCATCCAGCTCAATCAGTTCGAGGGCGCTTAATTTCACCTCAAGTGCACGCGCGTTTTCTTCCAGATAGCTGCGTCGCTTGGTGCCGGGAATCGGCACAATGTCGTCGCCTTGCGCCAGCACCCACGCGAGTGCTAGCTGTCCTGGCGTACACGCCTTTTGCGCCGCGAGTTCGACTACCTTGTCGACCAGCGCTTGGTTCTTCGCGAAATTGTCGCCCTGAAACCGTGGGCTGGTGCGGCGATAATCATCGTCCGCAAATTGGGACGGTTTCGTGATGGCACCGGTCAAAAATCCCCGACCCAGTGGGCTATACGGCACGAAGCCAATGCCGAGTGAGCGGCAGGTGGCCAGCACGCCTTGTTCGGGGTCACGAGTCCACAGCGAATATTCGCTTTGTAAGGCCGTGATCGGATGTATTTTGTGCGCACGTTCGAGCGTTTGCGATGATGCTTCCGACAGCCCAATGTAGCGAATTTTCCCGGCCTTCACCAAATCGGCCAGCGCACCCACGGTATCCTCAATCGGCGTTTGCGGGTCAATCCGGTGCTGGTAATAAAGGTCAATCGTCTCCACGCCCAACCGTTTCAAACTGCCTTCCACCGAATGCCGAATATAGTCCGGACTGCCGTTGATGCCGCGCGCGGCGGGATTATTCGGATCGCGCACAATGCCGAATTTACTCGCAATAAAAAATTGACCGCGCTTGCCCACAATGGCTTTGGCAATCAGGTCCTCATTGGTATACGGGCCATACATGTCGGCTGTGTCCAGAAAATTGATGCCCAGCTCCAGCGCGCGATGAATCGTCGCAATCGATTCAGCATCATCGCGATTCGCGTAAAAATCGCTCATGCCCATGCAGCCAAGGCCGATTGCCGAGACCATCGGGCCGTTAGTGCCGAGCTGGCGGGTGGGCATGCTGGTGGAGAGTGTGTTCATTGGAATTCCT
>JANYGV010000164.1 GCA_025359285.1 Burkholderiales bacterium | reverse complement strand
GGCAACCACTTCCTCATGCACCTTTTGCCAGCCCGCCTTTAATTCCGCGATTTTGGCGTCTTTTTGCGCATCGCTCAGAGCTTGGTCGGCTTTGACCGCTTGGATTGCGTGCTCCAAGCTTCCACCCAGCACGATATCAGTACCCCGTCCTGCCATGTTGGTGGCAATAGTGACTGCTTCTGGTTGGCCCGCTTGTGCGACAATTTCCGCCTCACGCGCATGCTGTTTGGCGTTCAATACTTGATGCGGAATTTTTTCTTTCTTAAGCAATTCAGATAGCAGCTCCGAGTTTTCAATCGAGGTCGTGCCAAGCAAAACCGGTTGACCGCGCTCATAACATTCACGCACATCGAGCACGATTGCGTTGTGCTTTTCGCTTGATGTCATGTAAACGAGATCGTTTGGATCGTTGCGCACCATCGGCTGGTTGGTCGGAATAATGACCGTTTCAAGGTTATAGATAGATTGAAATTCAAATGCCTCGGTATCCGCCGTGCCGGTCATGCCGGAAAGCTTTTTGTACAGCCGGAAATAGTTTTGAAAGGTGATCGACGCCAGGGTTTGCGATTCGTTCTGAATTTTCACGCCCTCTTTTGCCTCAACCGCCTGATGCAGACCTTCGGACCAACGGCGTCCCGTCATCATGCGGCCGGTGAACTCATCCACAATGACCACCTCGCCATCCTGCACCACGTAATGCTGGTCGCGGTGATACAGCACGTTGGCGCGCACCGCAGCGTATAGGTGATGCACCAGCATGATGTTGGACGGGTCATATAGCGAAGTGCCTTCCGCTAACAATCCATTTTGTACCATCAACTGTTCGGCGTGCTCATGACCTTCTTCGGACAGCGTGACTGAGTGGGCCTTCAAATCAATCCAATAATCACCAACACCCTTTTCATCTTCCTGCGGCTTTAAATTGGGCACCAGCAAATTTACTTTTTGGTACATCGCGGCTGAATCTTCCGCCTGCCCCGAGATGATCAACGGCGTCCTCGCTTCATCAATCAAAATCGAATCCACTTCATCGATAATGCCGAAATTAACGCCCCGCATGACGCGTTCCGCTTTGTTTGTGACCATGTTGTCACGCAAATAATCAAAGCCGAATTCGTTGTTGGTGCCATAGGTTATATCGGCTTTGAAGGCTTCCTGCTTTTCGCTGTGCTGCATTTGCGAAAGATTACAACCCACGGTGAGTCCCAGAAAGCTGTGCAGACGTCCCATCCACTCGGAATCGCGCTTGGCAAGGTAATCATTTACCGTGACGACATGCACGCCATCACCCGACAGGGCGTTCAAATACGAGGGCAGGGTCGCCATCAGGGTCTTGCCCTCACCCGTGCGCATCTCGCCAATCTTGCCATCATGCAGCACCATGCCGCCAATCAATTGCACGTCGAAATGTCGCATACTCAACACACGTTTGCCGGCCTCGCGCACGGTGGCGAACGCCTCTGGCAATAAATCATCAAGCGTCTCGCCTTTTGCGATTCGTGCCTTGAACTCATCCGTCTTGGCGCGCAGCTCAGCATCGCTGAGTTTTTGCATTGCGTCTTCGAGGCCGTTGATGATTGCAACGCGCTTTTTATATTGCTTCAACAGACGCTCGTTGCGGCTACCGAAAATAGACTTTAAAAAATTGTCAAACATGAGGTGCTTTCATTCGTGGCATTGGCAGCTTTTATCGCTGCAACGCTTCAATTTGGGAAAAAGGCTGATGGAGAGTAAGCCAAGGCAAAATTACCTCCATTCAAGCTGCCACAGCATAGCTGGACTTTGCCTAGAAATGGGGACGCGCGCAGTTATCACAACCGATACTCGCAAATTTGGAGCACGGCTGCGTCGTTTGCGGGGAAGAAATTACGGGGCGCGGGCGCTTTTGGTGGCGACAGCCGGCTCTTGTGCGTGCGCAAAATTCAGAAAGCGCTTGGGGTTGAGCGGGACACTATTCTCGCGCACTTCAAAATGCAGATGCGGCCCCGTAGCGCGGCCAGTAGCGCCGAGGTCGCCTATGTGCTGGCCTTTCAAAACAATGTCGCCGGTCTTGACCAACATTTTGGAAAGATGCGCATAGCGAGTGGTGAGACCGTTATCGTGATCGATATCGATCATGTTGCCATAGGCGCTGTGGGTCTCGGCGGTCGCCACTACGCCACCCGCTGCTGACAATATGGGTGAGCCCGTGGCCGCAATAAAATCAACGCCTGCATGAAACGCGTTCTGGCCATTGAACGGATCAATTCGATAGCCAAAGTTGGATGAGTAATAACCAGACTCTACCGGCAGCGTAGTGGGAATCGATTTCGCGGCCAATCGGCCATCCGAAAATACGGAGTCGAGTACACCTAATTTATCAGCGCGGTCATCCAGCGACCCCGATATCTCGGATATTCGGCTTTGGAAATCTTTGAACGAGAGGCTGGCACCCGTCCCAGCAGGAACCATGGGGCCGCCCTGGCCGGGGCTTTCAGAGAATTTAAACTCTTCGGCCTTCATATTTGCCGCTTTGCCTAAGCGTTCACCAAATGCGTCCAGACGCATCAGCCGCGCTTGTAGCTCGCCCAGCTTAACGGCAAGGGAATTAAGCTGTTCGCGCATGTCTTTTTCAGCCTGCTGCGATTGCTGCAGGGTCAAAGTGGAGATGAGACGCTGAATAAACGGGTTCTGAATATCCACCGCATAACGCATCGTAAACCAGTGCGTTCCTAGCGCCAATAAAAAACCAGCACTAACAAAGCCGACCACTGCCATGATGATCTGCGATTGAGAAATCGTGACGATCCGACTCTTTGCTAGACTGTCAGATACTAAAATAATATTCATTGCTAAACTCCCAACTCGCGACGTGCTGCAGAAATGAAGAGGTAAGACCGCAAAATGACGAGCAGTTCAAAACCCAGCGCCAGACCGGTCGCAAAATCCGGCTTTAAACCAATCCGCACTTTAGTCGCTGAAAATGAAACGATTGCGCCGATGTTGCAGCGTCTCGAATTTATTTCACGACTACAAAAAATATATTCCAATACAGTTACCCCAACTCTAAACGACATGAGCCGAATTGCTGCGGTGGAAGGATCGACGGTTGTGCTTGCTGCCACCAGTGGGCATGCCGCCACCATTTTGAAACAGATGTTGCCGCGTTTGTTACAGAAATTTTGGGAAAATCAAATGAAGGAACAAGAGGTTACAGCAATCAGGGTGATCGTGCAACCGACGGTGACAGCAGTAAACATCGAGTCTCGGACTCGAAATAGCGGCGCCAAAGTAGGTGCGCCAATGCCACAAGTCGCCATTGATCGTCTGGCAAACTCGTTAGGCGATTCGCCCCTGAAAGATACGATCATGCGCATGCAGCAAAAACGTGAGCGTGCACTCACAATCAACAAAAAGCGGTAAAAGGCGGCGGTATCGATTTTTATCAGCTAAGCAATACGCGTTCGAGCACGTAAATTACGGCGATAATAACCACTAACAAGACTGTCAATTTAGCAAGATTTTTCGTTAAAAGCAGAAACTGCGGATTCTTTGTAAACAAATAGCCGAGAAATGCCGCACTAATTACCAGCGCTGCAAACATCAGCAGAAAACGAAGCCCGATCAGCATATTAAGTGCCCGTATAGTTGCCCATGAAGTTGCTAGGGTAGCCGCAGGTTAGTTGGTGACTAACGACATTTTGCCAAACGCCATCGGCAACTGCTCGCGCTTATCAAAAGTCACAAACTGCCACGCAGATTCATCCGCCAACAGCGTTCTGACCAGCTGGTTATTCATCGCGTGCCCGGATTTCACGCCGGAGAAGGCACCGATTAACGGATGCCCCAGCATGTAAAGGTCGCCTACCGCATCGAGCGCTTTGTGCTTCACGAATTCGTCATCGAAGCGTAAACCGTCGGCATTTAGCACGCGAAAATCATCGATCACGATCGCATTGTCAAGGGAGCCACCACGGCCAAGCCCCATCGTCCGCATGGCTTCAACCTCGTGCGTGAAGCCAAAGGTGCGCGCGCGCGCAACCTCTTTTGCGAACGAAACTTCCGCAAAATCGATTTCAATCTCCGATGCCGATGCATCAAAAACAGGATGGTCAAAATCAATCGCGAATTTGAGTTTGAAGCCCTCGAACGGCTCAAGGCGAACCAAACGGTCTTTTTCTTTTAATTCAATCGCGCGCTTAACGCGAATAAATCGTTTG
Organism: Burkholderiales bacterium; assembly: GCA_025359285.1. GTDB lineage: Bacteria > Pseudomonadota > Gammaproteobacteria > Burkholderiales > Usitatibacteraceae > UKL13-2. The sequence goes on along the minus strand of JANYGV010000164.1, from coordinate 5,734 downwards.
GCTTTTGCCTGCTCTTCGATGCCTGCCGACTGCAAAAGAAATATGAAAGGGCCGGCACTGCCGTCCATGATCGGCACTTCTTCCCCCGATAAATCAACGTAGGCGTTATCGATTCCCAACCCTGCAAACGCCGACATTAAATGCTCTACAGTGGCCACCCGTGCTCCGGTGTCGGGGTTTTCAATGCGGGTCGACATCCGCGTATCGTTCACATTCAACGCGTGCGCGCGCACCTGCGGCGAGCCGGCCATGTCCGTGCGGCAAAAAACAATCCCTGTATCGGGCGCGGCAGGACGAATTACCATCTCTACTCGATGGCCCAAGTGCACGCCCACACCAGAGGCGCGGACTTTATTTTTGAGAGTGCGTTGTTTAATCATTTCACCAATAACCGATTTCAAATACTTCCAAGAAAGCTATCCACTTCGTTTAATTTGTGCTGATGGTAGCATTTGCAAGCGTTTTAGGTCACTCGCCACTTGATCGTCAACGAAACGGCGTGCGAATATCCGACAAGAATTGCTGCGCTCGCGCATGCTGTGGCCGGTTAAAGAAATCGTCCGGTGTCGCACGTTCTAATATCCTCCCGCTATCCATAAACAGCACCCGGTCTGCCACCTCGCGTGCAAAGCCCATTTCATGCGTAACGCAAACCATGGTCATGCCATCACTAGCCAGATCGCGCATCACCATCAATACCTCACCCACCATTTCGGGATCGAGCGCACTGGTTGGCTCATCAAACAACAGCACGGGCGGCTGCATCGCCAAGGCTCGCGCAATCGCCACACGCTGCTGCTGCCCCCCTGACAGGGCCGCTGGATAGGCATCGGCTTTTTCAGAAAGACCCACTCGGTCAAGCAATTTAATCGCAAGTTCACGCGCTGCCGAGGCATTTAACCCACGGATATTTTTGGGTGCCAGCGTGCAATTTTCCAGCGCCGTTAAGTGGGGAAATAAATTGAACTGCTGAAATACAAAACCGATACCGGCGCGGAATTGATTGATATTCAGCGAAGCCGAATGGGCGTCTTTACCGTCCACCACAATGGTTCCCGACTGAATCGGCTCTAACCGGTTAATGGTACGAATCAGCGTCGACTTGCCAGAGCCAGACGGGCCGCAGACCACCACCACTTCGCCTTTACCAATGGTTTCGGTAATGTCCACCAATGCGTGATATTCGCCGTACCATTTGTTGACGTTTTCGAATTGAATCATGGTTGTTCCAGCAATGTGGGTTTGGATGGGCGATGCATTTTGCTGCGGCTCTCGTCTTGCGCAAGCCTGCGCTCAAGCCAAAAGGCGATACGCGACAATCCAAAACAAAGAGTGAAATACGCGAGCGCTAACGCGAAATAAATTTCGGTGGGTTTCGTCAACACGAGGTTATTAATTTGCGATGCAATAAAGGAAACTTCCGACAGCCCAATGATGTAGCCCAGCGAAGTATCTTTAATGGTCGACACAAATTGGTTCACCAGCGATGGCAGCATATTGCGCATCACCTGCGGCATCACCACCAAGCGAAGTGCCGCGAAATAACTCAAGCCCAGTGAACGGGCGGCTTCAAACTGGCCTGTCGACAAGGCCTGAATACCCGCGCGGAAAATCTCGGACAAATACGCGGCGTTAAACAACACCAACGCACCTAGCATGGTCGAGAACTGGCTAATTTTTTGTCCGGTGATGCTGGGCAAAAAGAAATACGCCCAGAACAGCACCATCAAAAGCGGCGTTCCGCGCACCACGTAAACCATGCCAGTAATCGGCCATGAAAGTATGGGCCATGGACTCATTCGTGCTATTGCGAGTGCAAAACCGAGCGGGAAAGCGAGCAACAGCCCGCCCGCCGCGATCACAATTGTCAACGTCAAACCACCCAGCGGGCCGTCAGGGAATTGACCAATCAGAAAATAAACCCAGTAAGTTTGAATGACTTCAATCATGCGCTGCGCACCGGGAAACGGTGTCGGTAAAACAGCCCGAGGCCGGTCAATATTAGGGACACGCTCAGATAGCAAATGGTGGCAAACGCAAACGCCTCGGCGCTGCGAAATGCGCTGGATTCGACCTTGGCGGCTTGATACATCAATTCACCCACACCGATTATTGTGGCAATGCTGGTGTTTTTCCAAAGGTTGAGGGTTTGCGACACCAGCGGCGGAATCGTCACCCGCAGCGCCTGCGGGAGAATGATCAAGCGCATCGTCCCCAAGAAGCTGAATCCCAGCGAACGGCCTGCCTCAAACTGGCCGCTCGAAATCCCACGGATGCCGCTGCGAATATCTTCAGCCATGTAGGCCGCGGTATAGAGCGTAAGTGCTACGGTCGCGCTTAAGACCTCGATATTACCGGCGTATAACCAGCGCTTGAGCGAATCCGGCAACAGCTCGGGGGCGCCGAAATACCAAAAGAGCATGTGCGCCAGCAACGGCACGTTGCGGATAGATTCCACAAACATCACCCCCAGCCATCGCAATGCAGCCACGGGCGAAAGCCGGAACAGCGCCACCACCATCGCCAGCGGAAGCGCCAATACCAGCGTGATGCCCGCGATGCCTAGCGACAACCGCAGCCCCTGGATCAACCAATCGTGGTAAGTACCGACTAGGAGTAGATTGAGATCAAACGCCATTTAAGAGTAAAGGTGCCCGTTTTGATTGGGAGCATAAAGACCCGAATGCGGACACAGCTATCGCAACAGCTGGTGCTTTTTTATTAGCCGTCTACCTTGTCGCTATCAATCCTAAACGTGCGTTTATCGAATTTGACTTTTGAATTGGGGCCGTACCATTTGAAAAAAAGTTTCTCGGCTTCGCCCGATTTTTCAAGCTCTCGCAACGCGTCATCCACCAACTTCTTTAGGCCCAACTCGCCTTTACGAATTCCCAATGCCAGCGGCTCGATGCTTAAATTTTGCGGCAGGATAACGTAATCCTTTTGCGCATCGCCAAGCTTGCCGTAGTTATTAAACAATGACACCTCATCATTGACATAGCCGAGGCCTTTGCCTTGCTGGAGCCCGATGAACGCTTGGAGCGAGGTTTCGAACGTGACCACATCGGCTGTCGGCACCGCTTTGCGAATATTGGGCTCTTGCGTGCCACCTTTTACCGTCAGCACTTTCTTGCCCGCAAGCTGGGAAACGGCGGTAATACCGCTGTCTTTGCGCACCATGACGCGCTGGCCGGTGACTAGCGTGGTGAGTGAAAAATCAATCTTCGCTTCACGCTCTTTGTTGTGTGTGAGCGATGCGGCGAGCAGATCAATGCGTCCCTGCTCCAGCTCCGGAATCCGCGCGGCAACTGAGAGCTGTTTTAGCGTTAACTTCACGCCCAGCTTCTTAGCAATCGCCTCCGACAGATCAACGTCGTACCCGACAATTTTGCGCGTCGCCGGATCGATAAAACTATTAGGCTCATCCGTGCCCAGCACGCCCACAACAATCTCGCCCTTCTTCTTGATATCAGCAAGCTGATCTGCTTTCGCCAACGGGCTGAGCAATGTGGCGAGCAAAATAAAACTGGTCATAAATCGGGCGTATCTCATGTCATTTTTCCTGTTGGCTTTGTTAAGCAGGCAATGCCGGATCATGCAAGATCGGATAGCTACAGTTTCAGATAAATGTGAGCACATCAAGCATCAAGATCACGCTTCACAATTACTCTAAGTTTCGCATAAGTTAAGGGCGGTTAATCTGGTTGCTTAACTTGCGGCGGCTGTGAGCGCGGTGCAATTTAAAATGGTGCGACTCAAGAAATTCAGAAGTCAGCACGTTTGCCGCCTCATCAAATCGTTTTTGATAAGCCTTGCAAAAAACAGAACGACAGCGTAAATTAACTGTACAAAAATACAGCAACACTTCTTTCCCATCGAAACTTCCAGTTGCTGCAACTAGCCCGCGCTAGTCAACTAACCGTTTGTCGATGCCATGCCATATTTAAATCAACACTTGGGCGAGCCTGCTGGCTCGCCAACGCACTTATCGCCGCCGCCATTTTCGCCGAGTTTGCATTCGGGCGTATTTCGTATCGGTGATTTTCAGTCCTTTCAATCCTCTAATGGCTCGCAAAATTTGCCGACAGGCTTTGCAGCATTAGATCGTGAGTTGGTCGGAGGCGGCTGGCCGCAGCAGGGCTTAGTGGAGCTATTGTCCGATGAGGTGGGCATTGGCGAGCTTTCGCTGATGCTGCCCGCGCATGCTTACTTAGCTAACATTCGACATTTAGGACCAAAAGGAATGTTGTGGGTGATGTCAGCCGCATCGTCATATTTGCCTTATTTACCCTACGCGCCCGCATTGGCCCATGCGGGTGTCGATCTTAATCAACTCATAATCGCCACCGCGCCACAAATGCAAGACGCCCTCTGGGCAGCCGAACAAGGTTTGCTAAGCGGTAGTGTGGGAATCGTCACAATCTGGCTGCCTGACCAACAGCCGCTGGATGTATCGCTACGTCGCCTGTCGCAAGCCGCTCAACACGGTAAGTCGCTATGCGTGTTGATGCGCCCTATCACTGCTGCTAACCGTCCTTCACCCGCACAATTGCGCATCGCACTAAAGGCAGTGGAACCTTGCGATGAATCAATGGGTGCATTACAACTACATTTAATAAAACGTCGTGGCTTGCCAATGGGTAAAACGATTGTGCTAGAAACGCGCTCACTTGCATGTTTGAAACGTCAGCAAATCACGCAAACCCGACACCCACTCAACACAGCACAGGGCTGGCTGGAACGTCTCGTCACGGCACCTGCTGCACCTGCCGCCAACATCCGTCAGCGCTCGTTCGAGCTTGATCGGTAAAGTCATCGCTATGTTGTGGATTGCCTTAGAATTTCCTAATTTATCGCTTGACGCCGTCAATCGTTGTGGCGGGTCATTCGCAACGGCAGTCATGAGTGGTGTAGGTAGCCACGATCTGTTGCGAGACCTGCCTATTGTCGTCACCGATGGCCCCGCTGCTCGGCCACTACTGCATGCCATCAATTCAGCCGCACGGGAGTGTGGCATGAACGTAGGCATGACGTTAGCCAGCGCACGCGCCATGGAATCTTCACTGGTGGCACTACCCCGCGCCCCGCAAAAAGAAACGCAGTGCGTACTGCAAATAGCGGCATGGTGTTCGCAATTCACGCCCTCAGTTTCTATCAATGCGCATGGCGTGGTGCTGGAAGTATCGGCCTCCCTCAGACTCTTCGGCGGCATTGCAAAACTCACGGCACAGATTCGTCAAGGCATGGTGGCAATGGGTTATCGTGCCTTGATCGGCATTGCCCCCGCACCGCTGGCCGCGCAGTTATTAGCCAAAATGACCCAATACCAAACCGGCGTGCGTATGTGCCAGCACATAGCACAATTAAACGAGCGCCTTGCCGCTATTCCGTTGGCGCTGTTTGATTTCTCGCCCGCGACATTGGCCACACTATCCACGCTGGGCCTGACCCGCATTAAAGATTTACTAGCCCAACCGCGTGAAGGGCTGCGCCGTCGCTTCGGAGAATCCCTGCTGCATGACCTTGACCGCGCACTTGGCAAAAAACCTGACCCGCGTTTTTACTATACGCCCCCCGACAAATTTGCGAGCACTATTGAACTCGTTTTTGAACTGATTGAAAGTGAGCGATTGTTGCATCCGATTTCGGCCATGCTGACCGAGATGGAAGGCTTTCTGCGTGCGCGTGGCGCAGGCGTGGCCGGGCTAGTGCTGTCGCTCAAACACAGTCGTGA
>JANYGV010000150.1 GCA_025359285.1 Burkholderiales bacterium | reverse complement strand
GACACCTTCGCCTTGTAGCGGCCGTAAGGTTCCAGCGCTTCGTCCGGAATGCCCAATTTAGCAGCAACGTCCGCAATTTTGACCATTTTTGCCTGTTGGGCAATTTCAATATCACTCAGCACAATATTTCTCCTCGTTATTTTTCGGTTGCCGTCACTGCCGCTTAGGCCCTATCTTACAGACTGGTGCAAACCGGCAGCCATTCGTACCCAAGCACACCGCGACACTCGGCACAACGCCGCACTATTTAAATTTTCTACGACAAAGTATGAATCTGCGCTCATTGTTACCACCATGATGGGCATCAACTAGAATATCCTGCGCTCAACATTTTGATCGACACTCATCATCTATCACGTTGAATCCGTATTTTTCAGCCTCGAAAAGTCCGCAGATAACCGTACGCCATCATCATTTAAAACACCACAGAGGCGCACTATGCACCCACATGAAAAACTGATTCGCGAATTTTATACGGCATTTGCGAATAAGGACGCGCGCGCAATGGCGAGCTGTTACCACCCTGACATTGCATTTAGCGATCCCGCGTTTCCAATGCTGCGCGGGGCGGAGGCGACCGCGATGTGGGCGATGCTGACGTCGCGCGCGAAGGGAGATTTCGAGATTATTTTAGTTGACGCATCGGCCGATGCCGAGGGCGGTCGCGCGCGGTGGGACGCGAAATATACTTTTTCGCAGACCGGTAATTTGATACACAACAAAATTAGCGCGGTGTTCGCATTTCGCGACGGCAAAATCATTCGCCATGTAGACCGTTTTTCATTCTGGCGCTGGTCGTCGCAGGCGTTGGGGTTGCCTGGCAAATTATTCGGTTGGTCATGGCCACTCAAGGCGGTTGTCCGGCGCAAAGCCAAGGCCTCGCTTGATGGCTTTATGGATAAGGGAAATTACCCACAACCGTGAGCGATCGAAATCCGTTTTCCGGAAAGCGGATTGGAGATTGTGGCTTAAAAATTCAGCTCGTGAAATTTACGGCGTATCGTCAGCGGCCACCATCAGCGGATGGCGCGACAGATGCTGGCGCCACATCAAACGCAACTCTCGTTGCGCCTCCTGATTGGCATGCTTGAACGTGGCGCGTAGTTCAGCGGCAATGGCGGCCTGTGCGTTTGCGCTCTCCGTGCGCTTCAACGCGCAATAACAGATCGCCAGCTGTTCATGCGCGGCCTGCTGAAGTGAGCGCAGATCGGCGTGACGGGCGCGATCTGCTGCGGTCTTGAGATGGGTTTCCGCCACCAGCAATTCACTTTCGCCCAGCGCAATTTTGCCCAGCCATAGCTCACCATCAACAATCAATCGGGCATGCTTTAACTCGCGCGCCATCTCTAAAGATTGCGCAACGAGCAGTCGCGCCGTCGCAAAGTCGTTCAGGAAAAAATAGTATTGGCCGATGGAGGCGGTTTTGTCTGATGTCTCGAATTTATTGTTGTCTTTCAGTGCGGCCTGCAGTCCCTCGCGCGTGCGCTCGATAGCCGTAATCCACAGAGCGCGCGCCAGCGCGGTGTCACCCGCATTAGCAGCCACCTCTGCGCGGCGATGGAAAAGAACGCCGATATTGGCGGTAACTTTGGGCACATGCACCACTTCATTAATATCGAGCAAGCACTGGCGTGATGCGATAAATTCGCGCTCGGCGTCATCAAAGCGCTGGCAATCGGTATAGGTCAGCGCAAGGACATTGCGCGTCCGCGCTTCAAGCAATTTATCGTGAATACGCGCGGCAATTTTGAGGCAGCCCAACAGTGCCGCCACGGCCAGATCATGCGCCTGCAGGTCACGGCAAGAGGCGGCAAGCGTGATGAGCTGGTGACCCATGCGCCCGTATTCATTGAGCGATGCGAACGCCTGATAAGCATCAAAGCCGCTCGTGATCGACATTATGTGATCCACACGAACGTGGTGACACATGGCGGCAGCGGAAAGTGCTTCAGCACGCTCAAACACTAGGTTATGCAAATGCGCGAGCGCTAACGCCTCTTTGACCGCTGCCAGCCCTTCACGCGGTAGGCCGGCATACGCATACTCCATTGCCAATTTCGCCAGCGTTTCCGCGCGCTTTTTGGGCTGCTCATGGCGAGGTTGGGTGGCGAGCATTTCAATAAGATTTGCGATGCGCGCGTGCTGGCTCAAGGGAGCCCCTCAAGTATCGCGCAGGGGCTGAAAATCGGGCTAGAGCCGCCGGTTTGGCCAGGGTCACGGCTGAAATGTATTTTGGCCAAAAGCATGGTGAAAAATTGCCATCAAAATAGTAGTTAATTGATGGTATCGACACCCTAGCCGCGCCACAGTGAGCCAGTTCACAGCAAAAAACCGTTTATCGGACGGTTCATACCGTTCAAATAGGCCTGAGACAAATGTTTACATCACATTGCAATGCACGATCACGCTGCCCGCATAAACCACAAAAATCAACGCACAAAAATCAGCGCACAAAAATCAAAGCTTAATAATCAACACTGAATAAACGACACTGCATAAACACCGCTAGGCTTTTGAAACTGTCACGCCCGTCTTAGTTTTGCGCAGCATGATGATATTGCCGACGATCGAGAAAATGACCCCGGCGGTGGTGAGAAAGCCCCACGCAAATTTTTCGAAGAAATACGAGACGGTCAGCGCCACCACCGGCACCATGACGCCGACGTAGGCGGTGCGGGCGGCACCGATCCGTCCGATCAGAGTGAGATAGCAGCCAAAAGTCACAATCGAGCCGAGCAGCGCCAAATAAATGAGCGAGCTAATATAGGCGGGAGTGGCGTCGAAACTGATTGAGCGCCCCATTGCCAAGCCAAACAACAATGCCAGCGCACCGCCATAAAACATGCCCCAAGCCATGCTCGTCCACGTTGTATAGCCAAGTTTTTGGGTCCGGGTTGCCATCATGCTACCCGCACACGATGCCAGCACCGACAGTACCGTCAGCAGCGCGCCCAGCTCGGCATTGCGGCTGACTGAAAGCTTGCCGAATTCCGGCCAGAACACGCAGACAATTCCCACGATGCCAAACGCGGCTGCTACCGCAATGCGAAGCGTCATTTTGGTGCCAAAAAATAGGCGCGCCGCAAGCATATTGATCATCGGCATACCCGAATACGCAACTGCAACCATGCCCGACACAATGAATGTTTCGGCGTAATAGACCAAGACGTAGCTGACGCAAAACATCGCAGCGCCAAAGAGCGCGAGGTCAAGGTGCTGGCGAGCGGTAAATCGCAGCGACAGTTTGCGCCAGCGACAAAAAGCGAACAACACCGCCGCCGCCAACAGAAACCGATAGGCCACCGACATCTCGGGCGCCACACTGCCCAACTGGAATGTAATCGCTATCCATGTGGAGCCCCAAATGAGCACGCATATGGCAAAGAGTTGCAGATTTGAGGTGGGCATGCGGCGAAGGCGACTGACGTTTACGAGTTTACGAGCGTGTGAGAGGAAAAAACAAAAAGCGGAATTCAAAACGAAAGCAGCGTAATGTCGCCTTCGCACTAGCGCGAAGGCGACAAATTTGAGTTCAGAAAGGAATCTGTCGCGACTTCGGTTATTTGGTGATACCGACCTGCGACAACACAAACGAATACGTGTAAGCAATATCTTTCAAATAATCATAGCGGCCCGATGCACCACCATGCCCACCATCCATGTTGGTTTTGAGCAGCAAGGGATTGGCATCTGTCTTGAGCGTGCGCAATTTGGCGACGTATTTAGCAGGCTCCCAATACATGACCTGGCTGTCATTGAGTGAGGTTTCAACCAGTATCGCGGGATAGGCTTTCTTTTCAAGATTGTCGTAGGGCGAGTAAGTGCGCATGTATTTATAGGCCGCCTCTTGCGTGGGATTGCCCCACTCCAGATATTCGCCGACGGTGAGCGGCAGCGATGCATCCAGCATGGTGTTCATCACGTCCACAAACGGTACTTGCGACACCACCGCTTTGAACAAATCAGGCCGCATATTGGTCGTGGCGCCCATCAATAAGCCGCCTGCGCTGCCGCCTTGAATGACCAACTGGCTTGGATCGGTGTATTTTTTATCCACCAGATATTCAGCCACATTGATGAAGTCGGTGAAGGTGTTTTTCTTCTTCATCATTTTGCCGTTGTCATGCCACTGCTTGCCCATTTCGCC
>JANYGV010000132.1 GCA_025359285.1 Burkholderiales bacterium | reverse complement strand
CACGGCAGGCACTTCAATTTGCAAATCAATTCGATCCAATAATGGCCCGGAAATTTTGCCGCGATAGCGCGAAATTTGATCGGGCGTGCAGCGGCAGCGGTTGGTGTAATGCCCTAAATAGCCACACGGACAGGGATTCATCGCGGCGATCAATTGAAACTCGGCGGGGAAATCGGCTTGGCGGGCGGCGCGTGAAATGGTGATGCGACCTGACTCCAGCGGCTCGCGTAGAACTTCCAATACACCTCGATCAAATTCAGGCAGTTCATCCAGAAATAAAACTCCCTGGTGCGCCAATGAAATTTCGCCAGGTTTCGGGTTGCCGCCACCGCCGACCAACGCCACGGCTGAGGCGGTGTGATGCGGCGAACGATAATTGCGTTTGCGCCAATTCTCGGCTTTGAAGCCACCTGTGGCCAGGCTTTGCACCGCCGCCGCATCAAGCGCTTCGGCGTCCGTCATGGACGGCAAAATGCCCGGAAAGCGTGCGGCCAGCATGGTCTTGCCGGTGCCCGGCGGGCCCATCATCAGCAAACTGTGGCGTCCTGCGGCAGCGACTTCCAGCGCGCGCTTGGCATGCGCCTGGCCTTTCACTTCCGACATATCGGGATAGTGCGCCACCGAGACTGGCGCGACGCTGATAAACGGCGGAATGGTTTCACGTCCGGCCAGATGCGCGCACACCTGCAATAAATTTTTTGCCGCCAGCACGGTGGCATCTTTTACCAATGCCGCTTCTTCGGCTGACGGAACGGGCAACAAAAACGCGCGGCCATCGCCGTGCGCTTTGTAGGTCATCGCGAGTGCGCCGCGAATTTTTCTGAGCTCGCCGGTCAATGCAAGCTCGCCCGCGAATTCATAATTTTTTAATTTGTCACCTGGAATCTGCCCGCTCGCTACCAAAATCCCGAGCGCGATGGGCAGATCGAATCGCCCGCTTTCTTTTGGCAAATCAGCGGGCGCCAAATTAACCGTAATGCGCCGCGCCGGAAATTCGAATCGGGCATTGAGCAGCGCCGCGCGCACGCGATCCTTGCTTTCTTTGACTTCTAGCTCGGGCAGTCCGACGATCGTAAACGCGGGCAAGCCATTGGCCAGATGCACCTCGACCGTGACCAGCGGCGCTTCCATACCGGTCAGCGCTCGTGAATATAAGACGGCTAACGACACGACGTGACCGGGCGTGAGACCAAATCTCGAGACGGAGCGCGGGCCAAGCTGTTACGCCTTCGAATTCGATTGCGCTTCGTTTTGTGTTCCGGGTTGCGCCTCAATTTGTGCCTCAAGTGCCGCCAGCTTGGCTTCCAGCTCGGTTAATTTTGCGCGTGCTTTTTGCAGCATCGCGGCTTGAATTTCGTATTCTTCGCGGGTGACCAAACCATGTTTGGCGAGTTGTGAAATGAGCCGTTGACGCGCGTTTTTTTCGAGATCCGCGACAGGACTGCTTTTAATCACTTCCTCCAACTTACCCGCAAATTGGTTCAGGGCATCGAGTGCGGCAGCGGCAGAGAATTTAGGGGGCGTCATAGAACAAGCTTCATATCAATATCATTCACGAGCAATAAACTAGCTAAAACCAGGGGAAACCATGAAAGCGCAATGCTTTTTAACTATTGCATTGTATCGGAGTGCTTGCGTTGACGCTTGAACAGATGCGCACTGGCTTTGGTAGCGTCACAGCTAGCTCGAGCGTTTTTGCACCAAATAAGCGCGTCGAAAATGGTGAATGCGGTTTAACGGTGCATGGAAAATCAGTGTTTACGGATTTTTGATAAAAGTCCGCGTAATGTCTGGGTCGTTGTAAGCGCAGCTAAGTATTACAGTTCGATTTGCTCGTGGCACGCTACATGCTATGAAAGATTGCGAATCAGTAAAGATATAAATCTTATTGCAATTATTTTAATGATTCACAATTCCTGAGGTGATAACTAATGAAACAAGAAAAAAAGTCGCTCGTACTCGCGAGTTTGTTGTCAGTCGTTGCATTTCAATCATTTGCTCAAACCCCACCGCCGGCACCTGCGCCAGCTGCCGCCCCTGCGGCGCCAGTGCCTGAAAATACGTTGGTGCCAAAGATTTCTCTATTCAGCGAATACGAATATCGCGGCATTTCACAATCATCTGAAAAACCTGCCCTGCAGTTCAATCTGGATTACACCCACACCAGCGGTTTTTATGCAGGTGCCTTTGTCTCGACTATCAATTGGTTGAAAGACTATAAAGATCTGCGGCTCGTGAAGGATTCTTCGCCAGTTGAAATTGATTTGTTTGGCGGCTACAAATTTGAAGTGGTTAAAGATGTGACGTTTGACGTGGGTTTTTTGCATTACGACTACCCGGGCTCGAAAGCGATTGATAAATTTCCCAAGCCAAACACAAACGAAATTTACGTCGGTGCCACTTATAGCTATTTCAATGTGAAATATTCGTATTCCACCGGCGGCACGTTCGGTGTGCCAATCAGCAAGGGAACCGCTTTTTATGAGCTTAATTATGCTCAGGAAGTTATGCCCAAGTTGACCCTGAATGCGCAGATCGCCAAGCAGAAATACAAAGGAGTTTTCGAGGGATTCAACAACGACAAAGAATTGACCTACTCCGTTTATAAATTCGGCGCGACCTATGATTTAGGCGAAGGCTGGGCGGCGGGTGGCTATTACAAAGGCACCACCGCGAAAGAAGCCAATTACACCTATAAAGGCCGCGACTGGAGCAAAGGTCGTGTAGTGGCGTTCGTCTCGAAATCGTTCTAATTTTGATTGGGTGTGCGGGCCCTCGTGAGCGCGTCCGCACCACTCGCTGATATTACGCAAGGTACGTCAACGCATTTCAATATGGGTCATGCATTTCACTGTATGTCGTTTCATTCCAAAGGGAGCAAGTAAATGAAATTAGTCACTGCGATCATCAAGCCATTCAAGCTTGACGAAGTACGTGAAGCCTTATCCGCCATTGGCGTGCAGGGCATCACCGTTACGGAAGTCAAAGGTTTTGGGCGCCAAAAAGGGCATACCGAGTTGTATCGCGGCGCAGAATATGTGGTGGATTTTCTGCCGAAAGTAAAAATCGAAGCAGCCGTAAAAGACGACATGATCGACCAGGTGATCGAAGCGGTAGAAAAATCCGCGAACACCGGCAAGATCGGCGACGGCAAAATTTTTGTCTTCAATCTTGAGCAAGTTGTTCGTATTCGCACCGGTGAAACCGGCGCTGATGCGCTTTAATCCAAGGGAGCCTTTCAATATGAAACACTGTTTTTCGAAACTTGCGCTAGTGGCCTCACTGCTATTTGCACTCACCGCACCCTGGTCAGCGATGGCCGCAGATACGCCGCCGCCTGCCACCCCTATAGCTGCTCCTGC
>JANYGV010000162.1 GCA_025359285.1 Burkholderiales bacterium | reverse complement strand
TTTCGAAAACTGGCGGCGACCGAGGGCATTTCGCTAAAAGAGTTTCAATCGCAGATATTCGGCAAAAAAATTCATGCGGTCGCAGGCATCGGTAACCCACAACGCTTTTTTGATCATCTCGAACGCTTGGGGCTGCGCTGTACTGCCACGCATCCCTTTTCAGATCATCATGCGTTCACGCAGGCTGAGCTAACGCTGCCTGACGCTGATATTATTCTGATGACCGAAAAAGACGCGGTAAAGTGCAAGGCATTCGCGGATGAACGTATGTTTGCGATGCGGGTCGACGCGATACTACCGCCTGAATTTGATCATTTTATTTTGCAACATTTGACCGCAATTGCCGCTGCAAAATCCAACTAAAAATACGAATTGATGACCATGGCCCTAGACCCAAAGCTGCTGGAAATATTGGTGTGTCCGATGACCAAAGGACCGCTCAGAATGTCGCGCGACAAGACCGAGCTTATTTCAAAATCAGCCCGGCTCGCGTACCCGATCCGTGATGGTATTCCGGTGATGCTGGTGGATGAGGCGCGGGCGCTGCGGGATAGCGAAGAAGTTTAGAAACGCAACGCAGATCAAAATGGCGCGACTCAATCAATGAGCATCGAATTTATCGTCGTCATCCCCGCGCGTTTCGCCTCCACCCGTCTGCCCGGCAAACCGCTCGCGGACATTGGTGGCAAGCCGATGGTGGTGCATGTTGCTGAACGCGCGGCACTTTCGGGTGCTGCCAATGTCTGGGTCGCGACGGATCACGCTGATGTGCTGGCGGCGTGTTCCGAGCACGGCGTGCAGGCGTTATTGACCCGCACCGATCATCCGCAGGGCACCGATCGTATTGCCGAGGTGGTTGCGCAGTTGCAGCTGGCCGATGATGCCATCGTGGTCAATGTGCAGGGAGACGAGCCGCTGATCGCCCCAGAACTTATTCGCGCGGTCGCAGAAACATTAGCCGCCAAGCCCAATGCGGCGATTGCCACGGCATCGCACTCGATAGCCGACGCAAAGGAATTTTTCAACTCCAACGTGGTGAAAGTGGTAACCGATATTGATGGCTATGCTCACTATTTCAGCCGTGCACCCATGCCCTATGCACGCGACGCGTTTGCGCTTGATCAAACAACATTGCCGAAAGATTTTATCGCGCAGCGCCACATCGGCATCTATGCCTATCGTGCCGCTTTCTTGAAACGATATGCCGCACTCAGCCCCGCACCAACTGAGCAATGGGAGGCGCTGGAGCAATTGCGGGCGATGTATCACGGCTATCGAATTGCCGTGTTGCCGTGGGCGGGGGCGATGGCCCCCGGTGTGGATACCGCCGAGGATTTGGCGCGGGTGCGACAAATGGTGGCGTAGTCAGCGCGGTAGGGACGTGATAGCAGCGAAATACCAGTTAAAATCAGGCTTCGCGGTATTCAATACGATCCACTAAAATAAAAAAGGTTGACCCACAATGCGGTTAATTCTCCTAGGAGGGCCTGGTGCAGGCAAGGGCACGCAGGCGACGTTTATCAAGGAACAATTTGGCATTCCCCAAATTTCTACAGGCGACATGCTGCGCGCGCATGTCAAGAGCGGCTCGGCTCTCGGCGTAGCTGCAAAAAAAGTCATGGATTCCGGCGCGCTAGTCTCGGACGACATCATCATCGCAATGGTGAAAGAACGCATCACCGAAGCCGATTGCGCGAACGGATTTTTATTCGATGGATTTCCGCGCACGATCCCGCAGGCTGATGCGATGAAATCAGCCGGTATCAAGCTTGATTACGTGGTCGAAATCGCGGTGGACGACAGTGAGATTATTGAGCGCATGTCGGGTCGCCGTGTGCATCTGCCATCGGGCCGCAGCTATCACGTGAAATTCAATCCGCCAAAAATCGCTGGCAAAGACGATGTGAGCGGTGAAGATTTAATTCAGCGCGATGACGACAAAGAAGCGACCGTTAAAACGCGCCTCGATGTGTATCACGAGCAGACCGAGCCGCTGGTTTCCTACTATGGCAACTGGGCGAAATCAGGTGATGCCCATGCGCCAAAGTACGTGAAAATTTTTGGCGTCGGTAAAGTGGAAGAAATTCGCGAGAAAATTTTTGCAGCCCTTGTTTAATCGTTTTTTTCATTTCCAATCATGATCAAAAATGCCTTCTACGCCCAATCGGGCGGCGTCACCGCTGTCATCAATGTTTCAGCGCAAGCGGTTATCGAAACCGCGCGTAAATATCCGAAAAAAATCGGCAAGGTTTACGCAGGTCGCAACGGCATTATCGGCGCGCTGACCGAGGATTTAATTGATACGTCCAAAGAGTCGCTGACGAATATCAAAGCGCTTGGTCACACGCCCGCCGGTGCGTTCGGATCGTGCCGCTACAAGCTTAAAAGTGTCGATCAAAACCGGCGCGAATACGAGCGTTTGATCGAAGTTTTTAAAGCGCACAACATAGGCTATTTTTTCTATAACGGCGGCGGCGATTCCGCCGATACGTGTTTAAAAATTTCACAGCTGTCCGATTCAATGGGCTATCCGCTCATTGCCGTGCATGTGCCGAAAACCGTGGACAATGATTTGCCAGTGACCGACTGCTCGCCAGGTTTTGGCTCAGTGGCCAAGTACGTGGCCGTGAGCATGCGCGAAGCCGGGCTTGATGTTGCCTCAATGTCAAAAACCTCCACCAAGGTTTTCGTGTTCGAAGTGATGGGCCGTCACGCCGGATGGATCGCGGCGGCAACCGGCTTGGCGCAAACCAAGGACATGCCCGCGCCGCAAATTATTTTGTTTCCCGAAATCACGTTCGATCCGAAGGCATTCATCAAACGCGTCGATCAAGTCGTCAAGCGTGATGGATATTGCGCCATCGGTGTGTCCGAAGGCATTCGCGGCAAAGACGGCAAATTCGTTTCTGAATCCGGCTT
>JANYGV010000161.1 GCA_025359285.1 Burkholderiales bacterium | reverse complement strand
ACGCGGTGGCATTTCGGTTGCTGTGGCGACTGGGAAACCTTCCCCGAGAGCTACCGTTCCCAGCGGATTTTTCGTCGAGTCGGGTACGCTCGCGATAGTTTTTGCAAGAATTGAATTTGACATTATTGCTCCAAGACCTATCAACACTACTAATATTAGTGCTGTTAATGATCCGTATCACACACGCCGAATCGGTAATACTCGACCCCGCGGCAACGGAATCACCGCAAACCAGTAGTCGGTAATCGATTGGATGACCCGATAAAATTTCTGGAACATTGAAGCTGTTAAAAGCGCCTCGCACCTCTGCCCGGCTACGCTCGGACAAAATAAGCATGTCCGATATCATCGACCGCACCTTGTTCAGGATTTGCCCGGTCAAGCGAGCGTCACGCTCCTCGAGCAATTCACTGATGACCTTGTCAATTTTGCGACCAGCCTGATTAGCCACAAGTTGATCAAACAAGGATTTAACTCGCTGTTGTGACCGCGCTAAGCCGTCAACAACCTGAGGTCTCTGCTCTTGGCTTTATTCCTTATATTAAATGCTCGCTCCCCCGTGTGGCATTTCAGCGCTTATTAGATTTTTTGTGCAAGTCTGTGTTTGCGCTAACACGTTGCGAAACGCTGATTTATGCCCAAGCACATTGAATAGTCGCGTATTCGCACGGTACGTGAAAAATCGCTTGGTCAACCTCAATAAATAGGCAATAGTCGTTTGCAGATGCCGTACAACGATTTTAAAATCCACGTATAAGCTGGGTTATCGGCTATAAAAACGATAACTTGTGTGTCGTGAGCCGTGACCAGCGCGGGGCATTTTATGACGGGATAAATGTAGCCGAATGTATTGGATAATTACGCTCCCCCTCCAGAACCGCCCAACATGCTTACTTATCCGTATGAAAATCCGCCTGCTGATGGCGAATCCATTGAAGTCGCACCTGGCGTATTCTGGATTCGGATGCCGCTGCCTTTTGCCCTGGACCATATCAATTTATGGCTGCTACGCGATGTCAAAGATGGCATAGTGGGCTGGACGATTGTGGACACGGGCTACGGCAGCGCGGAAACGCGCGCGTTGTGGGAACGCCATTTTGTTGAAACCATGCAGTCGCAGCCTGTTCATCGAATTATTGTCACGCATTACCATCCCGACCATGTTGGTTGCGCGAATTGGCTGCATGAGCGAACCGGCGCGCCGCTGTGGATGACCGCCACTGAATTTATGTCGGCCCACGCGGCGGCGGACGATGCGGCAGGATTTGACCGCGATAACAGCGCCAAATTATTTGTCTCGCACGGTATAGCGCGTGTGCGTCCCGATTTTGCCGCCGCGCAGGCGACGCGAACGGCCGCGTTCAAACGTGGTGTAGCGGGCGTGCCGCGCCAGTATCATCGTATGATGGATGGTGATGACATCGAAATTGGTCGTCGGCAATGGCGTGTAAGCACCGTGTTTGGCCACGCGCCCGAGCATGCGGTGCTATTTTGCGCGGCGGATAAATTGCTGATTTCAGGTGACCAAGTACTGCCGCGCATTAGCACCAACGTGGGCGTGTGGGGAAATCAGCCGGAAGCCAATCCGCTCAAACAATTTCTGGACAGCTTCGATAAATTTAGTGCAATGCCAGATGACACGCTGATTCTGCCGTCGCATGGACGCGTGTTTCGCGGCTTACACACGCGAATCGCCGAGCTGAAACAACATCATCAGGATCGGTTGGCGGATCTACTCGCCGCATTGGCAGAGCCTAAAGCAGCAGCGGATGTGCTCGGCGTGTTGTTCAAACGCTCGCTTGACGATCATCAGCTGGTGTTTGCCATCGGTGAAGCGATTGCACATCTGCATTACCTTTGGCATCGCGGCACAGCGACGCGCGCCCAGGATCGCGAAGGGGTTTATTTGTTTCAGCGTGCTGCGGGCAAACTCTAGTGCTGTGGCGGTGTTTGAGCCTATTTTGTCCTGAAGCACCCGCCAATGCTGGTCTTTAATCCTGTGGGGCGGATTGTGCAGGCAGCGATACTGAAAACGTGGTGCCATGGTCGGTTGAAATGACCGACGGATTTTCGACTGCGCTCGTTGCGCTTTGAACCGGCCGGCTGGCCGCCTGCGCATATTCAGCAACTTGGCTTTTCACGCTAATGCTGCCGTTGTGGCGAATCACCACTGTTTTCACAAACACCAACCCCAAGCCAATGCCCTCTTCTTCTGGCTGCCCTTCTTCGTGCAGGCGCACAAATCGGCTGAAAAGTTTTGACATATTGGCCTCGGATATACCATAGCCCTGGTCCGCCACGTCAATAACCCAGACGCTGGCTTTATCCCCAATACCGCCCCCAACATTACTGTTATTTTCGGCTGCCGTTTCACGATGCAATGAACACGTAATTCTGGTGTTGGGCGGGCTGTATTTGATCGCGTTCGACAGCAGATTCATCAATACGCGGGTCAGCAAGTCGCGGTCGCCGAGCACCCATGCCTCATCGTCAGGCAACTGCAATTTAACGCTGATGCTTTTGGCCGAGGCCAGTGACCACGCTTCATCTGCGGCGTCCTGTAATAGCCCGGATAACTCCAACAGCTCGAAGTCCTGCGGCTTTGAGCGTTCAGCTTTGGCCAGGCGCAAGAAATCATCTGCAAGCGTCAGGGTGCGCTTGGCATAGCGATCAATCCGCTCGACCAGCTTGGCTGTCGGCATGCTGTCAGGATCTTCGCGCTGCATTTCGAGCAGGGTAATGATCGATGCCTGTGGTGAGCGCATATCGTGCGATAAAAACCGTAGCGCCTCATCGCGGCGTCGCTCGGATTCTCGCAGCGGCGAAATATCGGTTAGCGTTAAAATCGTCCCCGTATGCACGCCCGTGTGCGACATTGACGGCGCAATTTGCACCAGAAAATCCATATTTTCCGCGGCACTGCCGCCTGCGTGAGTGTTATCAGTGGCCTGTACTAAACGGGCTTCGATCGACACAATTCGGCTCACCGCCGATGCTTCCGCCCACCATTCGCGCCACGATTTATGGCTATCGTGCTTGAATCGCTGCATCAGCTCAAACACATCGCGGCCTTCTAGCGGCTGTTCGCTGGGCACGAGCTCCGTCAATGGCGCCTCGCTTCTGATGTTGTCGCGTTCAAAACCAAACAAGCGATCGGCGCTTGAATTTGCCAGCATGACGCGACCCGAAAAATCAGTGACAATCGCGGCCTCGGGCAAGCTCTCCAAGCTGTCCGCCACAAAGCGATTTAGATTGCGTAATAGTTGAGTCGCATCGCGGACCGAGGCAATCCGCTGTTCAACCACATCCTGGGTGAAAAATCCGCCCCTGAATTTAGATAGTTGCGGTAATTTAGACGAGGATTTCGGCAAAATTGCGAACGCTGTGCTGGGCGCGACCACGCTGCGCTCAAGCTTTAGGCGCGAAAGTTCTTCATCAAAATAGCGCTGTGTCGCCTGCAGTTTGCGCCAGCTCCATAGCGGATAAGCCAATACCATGGCTATAAGCGCCACCACGGGCGAAATCCAGAATTGGCCAAAACGGAATAGTGCCGCCGAACCAATCACCGCCGCCACGCAAAGCGCGGTCGTCAAGATAATGGATTGCGAGGGACTTAACCATAAAAAACCTGCAAATAGTCCCAGGATTAAAATCAGTGATACCGCCGAGGTGGCCGCAAACGATGCTTCCCGCAAATTGATACCTTCGCGGAGACCTTGCAGAATATTGGCGTGAATCTCAACCCCCGGCATGGCGCGCGCTTCGTGGGACTGACCAAACGATGAAGCCGCAGCTGTGTCACCATCACCCGAAAGCGGTGTCGGAAATTCGTCGCCCATACTCGGCGCGGTCATCCCGACCAAGACAATTTTATTTTTAAATTCGTCAGGCGCAACATCGCCGCGCAAGACGTCGATATAAGAAATTTGCTTGAAATGCCGTGG
>JANYGV010000114.1 GCA_025359285.1 Burkholderiales bacterium | reverse complement strand
GCCAATTCGCCTTCGCTCAGTTTGGTAATGTCTTCACCCGCAATTTTTAGTATTCCCGAATCGGGTTTGTCGATGCCCGCGATAAGATTCAATAGCGTCGATTTGCCCGAACCGGACGGGCCCATCAGCGAAATAAAATCGCCCTCGGCGATATCAAGCGTGATGTCTTGCAATACCGGGACAATCTGACCGCCGCGCGTGTAGCTTTTGACAAGGTGTTTTATTTCAACCAGCGGAGTAGCAGTCATGTTGATTATTTCTTCGCGATAGCCACTGCCGCGCCATCTTTGAGTTTCTCGCTGGGGGTAATAACGACTTTATCGCCCGGCTTCACGCCGGATACTTGAACCAGATCCCCGATTTTGCCGGCGACCACGATCGCGGTTTGTTTCGCTACATCGTTTTCAATAACAAACACTACGTCCTTCCCATCTCGCTTGGTGACCGCAGAGGATTGCACGGCCGTGACCGGCTTTTTTTCGGCTTCCGTTAAGGGCCGCGTCAAGAAAGAAACCTTGGCCGACATATCGGGCAACACGCGTGGGTCGCGCTCCATGAATTCAACCTTCACCAGCAGCGTCGCTTTCGAGCGGTCTACCGTGGGCACGGTGCGGCTGACCTTGCCGGGGATGCGCAAATCAGGAAAGGCATCTAATTGAATTTGCACGGGCTGACCAACGCTGATTTTTGATATTGAGGTTTCCGAGACATCGGCTTCTACTTCAAGTGTCGACATATCCGCCATATTCACGACCGCCCCTTTTGAATCGGCGGCTGAGGAAAACGGCGTGATGATGTCGCCCACGTTCGCGTTTTTGGTGAGCACTACGCCGTCAAACGGTGCGCGGATGAGGGTTTGTTCAACCGATACGGCGGTAGCGCGCAAATTCGCCTGTGCCACACCAATCGCGCCGTTCAGGCTTGCCACGGCGGCTTTGGCTTTGTCAAAACGCGCTTTCGCAGTGTCGAGTGAGGCACCGGATATAAAATTTTTCTTCGCCAAGTCTTCAGATCGCGTCAGGTTTGATTGTGCATCGCGCATTTCAGCCAAGCCCTGCTCTAGATTGGCCTTGGCAGCCAGCACGCCAGCGCGCGCTTGGTCTTGGGTGGCGGTGACGTCCTTGTTTTCAATGCGCGCCAGAATATCGCCTGATTTCACGACCGAGCCTTCCTGTACGCCTAAAAATTCGAGGCGACCGGTCGCTTTGGTCGACACCGCTGCTTTGCGCTGCGCGGTGACGCGACCGGTCGCGTTCAGTGCGGTAATAGCCTGCGCCGGGTAGGCGCTGGCGACCACGCCCGCTTCAACCTGTGTGGTGCCGCCGCCGCGCAACACCACCAATAAAATGAGAGCAGCAAGCAAAATGCCCGCGATGATCCACCACTTTTTGCGGCCACGTTTTTTGCCCGTGAAGGCTTTTTGATCGCGCGCGATGGTGAGTTTGGAAAGATCAGGGGAGGGTGGCAATGAGGACAAGATTCACCTATTTGGATTATTTTGAGAATTCGCGAGTGACGGCAACTTGATCGAGGTGAATTATAGGCGAGCATCGGCGCGTATATGGCGTGGCGTGTGATAAATCGCCAGATAAATGCGCTGAACGGGCGTTATGGCGCGCGAACGGAAGCGCGAACGGAAGCACTAACGGAAGTGCGGGCGGAAGCGCGAGCGGGATTTAGCCGCCGCCTAAAGAGTAAATAAGACAAAAAAACAAAATTAAAATTGAAAGAATCGAAGTGACCGCTGCAAGCAGATCGAATCGGGTTTGGCGCATTCATCCACAATCGTAAAATGATTTGCGTCTGCTGCAATCTCAAGCGGCGTACATCGTGCAGGCCATGCCTGCGGTAAAAGCCGCGACTGCCGAATGAATTCAGACGTTTCCCCGCCACCCACCCAGAGATCGAGGGGAATATTGAGCGTCGGTGGCAGGTGAATGGGCGACAGCGCTTTAGCCGATTCTGGGGTTAACTTAATATCGTCGTTCACCGATACATTCAGCAAGGGGGAAAGATCGTAGAGACCGCTGATCAACACGCCTCCGCGAAAGTTATCTGGTGCAACATTTAGCGCTGACCAATCCGCCGCACACAACATGGCCGCCAAATGGGCACCTGCTGAATGGCCGATGAAAATGGTGCGATCAAAGCGAATACCGTAACGTTTCACATTGGCAGCCAACCAGACAACCGCAGATTGGCAATCATCAATAATGGCGTCGATGGTCACCTCGGGACACAGGCGATAGTTAATTGAAGCCACGCTAATCCCCGCAGCTAAATACGGCTCCACAAAAAAGGAAAAATCATCTTTATCGAGTGACCGCCAATAGCCGCCATGAATAAAAATGACCAGTCCGCGATTTTGTTTCGCGGGGAAAAGATCAAGCGTTTGTAGTGGGCCTGATTCGCATATTGTATTCAGGCCGTAGAAACAATTGAATTCTCCGTCATAGCGTTCGCGTGTTGCTTGCGATTGCGTGCGCCATCGTGCAAAGATTTCGCCGTGATCAGGAACGGCGGCGCGGTTGTTGTAGAGGCGGTCTAGCGCGGGATCGATTCGAGTTGTCATGCCACTAATTCTGGACAAGTGCGGGCTGCTTGGCAAGTGGGCAGTTCACCCAGAGGATCAGTTCGACCCAGCGATGTTAAGTTATGAAACTCTAGTTTCGGCGGGCGTCGTGGTGAACAAATGGTCGTGAAGCCGCGCCAGCGCTAGTGTTTAATAATAAGTCAGCTCGCGTGCCTTGCCCCAGAAAACACGATAGGCATAGATCGTATAACCAAAAATAGTGGGCAACACAATCACCGCACCAACCAGAATGATTTTGAGTGATTCAGGCGCGCTGGCGGCTTGCCAGATGTTGATTTTATCGACCACCAGAAAAGGAAACAAGCTATACGCGAGACCGTAAAAAGCAAGCATGAAAACCGCCACCGTACAACCGAAGGGCACCCAAGCGCCGTATTCATTCCCATCCTTTAGCCGTGTTGGCAAACGTTTTAACGAACGGAATGTCGTAAAGAACAGTGCCGCAGTCGCAATCGGAATAGGGGCCAGCAAAAAAATGTTCGGCAACGAAAACCATTTCTGAAAAATACGCGGGCTGACCAGTGGCGTGACCACTGAAATCGCGATAATGCCGACTACCGTAAACCAAAAAGTGCTGTAAGCCCATCGCACCGCGCGCTGTTGAAGCTGGTCGGTGGTTTTCATAATCAGCCAGCTCGCGCCCAGTAGCGAATAGCCTGCGCAGAGACATAAGCCGGTGATGATGGAAAAGCCAATTTGCGGCCAGTCATTTTGAAATCCGGTGATGTAAAGGCCCAGCATGACGCCCTGCGAAAACGATGCCGTCACCGAGCCACCGTAAAACACCCAATTCCATAGCGGCTTGTGTTGAGCGCGCGCTTTGACCCTGAAGTCAAACGCCACGCCGCGCAAAATCAGCCCGATTAGCATGAGTGCTACCGGCAGATAAAGCGCGCCGAGGATCATGCCATGTGCCATCGGAAAAGCGACCAGCAGAATGCCAACACCCAGCACCATCCAGGTTTCATTGGCATCCCAGAACGGGCCGATGGACGAAATCATGACGTCCTTTTGCGCGTCGTCCGCGCGCCGCAATAAAATCCCCACACCTAAATCGTAACCGTCTAGCACCACATACAAAAGCATTGAGATACCCATCAACGCTAGAAATATGACTGGCAGCCAACCATTCAAACCAGCGTGTGCGAGTTGCGGAAATGGTTCCATGTTTGCGCTCCGCTATTTGTGTGCGGGTTGAAAGCCGCCGCGACTGCCAGCGCTATTTCCCCCGCCACGCGCTGGTGCAATGATGGGTGCGGGGGTGGAGCCTGCCAGCGGCGCTTCTGATGGCGGCGTAACATTCGGCGCATGGGCTTTTCGCGCCATGTAAAACACGACTGAAACGTAGGCAATTGTAAGCGCCACATACAGCAACAAATACATGGCGAAGGTGGTTGCAATCATGCCACTGGGCACGGCGGACGCGGCATCCGCGGTTTTCAGCACGCCATAAACCAAGTACGGCTGACGCCCGATTTCGGTCAC
>JANYGV010000071.1 GCA_025359285.1 Burkholderiales bacterium | reverse complement strand
GTAACGTTCGTCTAGGGTGAGGTGCGTGCGCTTCATGGCGATGTCCTTTCGTCTCAGAAACAAAAGGGTACCGCTATTCGTGCCTCACCCCCTCATCAAGCGCCCTGATCTGTCGCTATTCGAAATGGAATCCGGGTTTTTGCGTCGAACGCCGCGCCGTTGCTGGGCCATTAGAGACTATGCTGTACACAAATACAGTTTTTTGAACACCGGAAATTCATCGGCGTAAAATAATCGTATGTCGATTAACTCGCTCCTGGTGGATTTCAATTCCTACTTCGCGTCCTGCGAGCAGCAGGCGCGCCCGGAGCTGCGCGGCAAGCCGGTGGGCGTGGTGCCGATGTTGGCTGATTCGACATGCCTGATCGCCGCCAGCTATGAAGCGAAGGCGTTTGGCGTGAAAACCTTGACCAACGTGGGCGAAGCAAAGAAAGCGATTCCCGATATTCAGCTCGTGGTCGCGCGCCATGAGTTGTACATCGATTTTCATCATAAAGCCGTCGCTGCCGTGGACGAAATCGCGCCAGTACGCAAGGTGTTATCGATTGATGAAATGGTTTGCGATTTACCGTCAGGCTATAAAACGGTCGAGCGTGCGCGCGAACTGGCGGGCGACATCAAGAAAAATATGGCAGAGAAAGTCGGCGAATATTTGAAGGTCTCGATTGGTCTCGCCCCTAACACTTTTTTAGCCAAGCTCGCGTCCAACATGCAAAAGCCCGACGGGCTGGTGGTACTGGAAGAACACGATGTGCCTGAAAAGATTTTGCATCTGCCGCTGCGCGCGCTCAACGGCATTGGCCACAATATGGAGCTGCGATTAAATGAGCATCGCATCATGACGATAGCGGATTTATATCGGCAGACTTCCGCACAGCTGCGCACCGTCTGGGGCGGCGTGGGCGGTGAACGGTTCTACGCAAAACTGCGTGGGCAAGAGGTCGAAGAAATCCATAACGAGATGGGCTCGATCGGCCATTCGCATGTGTTGGCGCCCGAATTGCGTAATGCGGCGGATGCATTTGCGGTGCTGCATCGCCTCACCCAAAAAGCCGCAATGCGATTGCGCAAAGCGCAGCACTATGCAGCGCGAATGCAGGTGAAAGTTAAATTTATCAATGCGCCGTCATGGGAGCGCGAAGCACGGCTGCTTGATACCCAAGACACGCTGGATTTATTGCACGCGCTAGAATCGATGTGGGCGAGCTACAAGCCCAAACGCAACGCCACGCCGCTACAGGTGGGCCTGACCTTGCTAGATCTGACGCCCGAAGACCGGCAATCGCAGCGATTATTTGTGGGCGATGATGAACGCAAAAAATTGAACGCGACCCTGGATAAATTAAACACAAAGTATGGAAAACATGCGGCGTATTTTGGTGGTGCGCATCGCGCCATCGATCACGGCAAAATAGCCATTGCGTTCAATCATATTCCTGACGTTAACACTGAGAAATAGGCGGAAAAATAAAAAATGTCACTCGATAATAACGTCACCCATAACGTGGCCATTATCACCGGCGCATCCACTGGCATCGGCGAAGAATTAGCGTATCAGCTCGCAGAGGAAGGCGCGCAACTCGTATTGACCGCCCGGCGAATCAGCGAGCTTGAGCGAGTCGCGGAAAATGCCAGAAAGCGCGGCGCAAAAGTTATTGTGGTGAGCGCGGATGTGGCAATTGAATCAGATTGCAAAAAAATTATCGATGCCGCGATGGCCGAATTTGGCCGTATTGATACCCTAGTGAACAATGCCGGCATGACGATGTGGGCGAAGTTTGAAGACATTCAGGATATGTCGATCATGGAACGCATCATGCAGGTCAATTACATGGGAGCCGTGTATTGCACGCACTATGCGTTGCCGCATTTGAAATCTACGCGCGGTCGCATAATCGGCATCGCCAGCCTGACCGGCCTCGTCGGTGTGCCCACGCGCACGGGCTACGCAGCCAGCAAACACGCGATGCGTGGATTTTTTGATTCGCTGCGGATTGAATTGGAGGATTCGGGCGTCACGGTGACGATGGTGTATCCCGGATTTGTGGCGACCGGTATTCGCGAAAACGCCACGGGCGCAGACGGCAAACCGGCGTTGATTGATCCCGTGGATCAGGCGGGCGTGATGAGCGTGGCCGAATGTGCGAGGCTGATCGTGCACGCGATTAAACATCGCAAACGCGAAGAAATCATGACACTGAAAGGCAAGCTTGGGCAATGGCTGAAATTGATTGCGCCGGGTGTGATTGACGGGATAGCTAAAAAAGCCGTGGCGGGGAATCAAAATTTTGTGGAGGGGAAGTAGATTTGGTTGTATTTTCAATGCCAATTTTTTAAAAACTGAGTCGTTCGCGCGCACCGAATAGCGTCTCCATCGACAGGCCGGAACTTTAAAGTCTTGATAAATTTTTTTTGCTAAAACCCTCGCCTGGCAAGCCTTTGCAAGCGTTTATGCTCTAAATCGCCCGTCCACAAACGATCTTCATTTTTTAATTGATAACGTCATGACACTCACCACTTGGCTCACCTACACTCTCGCCGTTCTCATCCTTTGCATCTCCCCGGGCCCCGGCGCGCTCGCGAGCATGTCGGCGGGGTTGCGCTATGGTTGGGTGCGCGGGATGTGGAATTGTGTGGGCATGCAGGTCGCGATTATTTTGCACGTCGCCGTCATTGCGCTGGGACTGGGCGCGATTTTAATGGCGAGTGAACATACTTTCACCGTAATGAAATGGTGCGGCGCGCTGTATTTGATTTATCTGGGTATACAAAAATGGCGCGAGGCACCGACTTCCTTTGACAGCGTCGATGCGAATGCAAAATTCAAAGATACCTCGCGACGTGGCATCTTCATGCAAGGCTTTTGGGTCGATCTGACCAACCCCAAAGGCCTGATTTTTCTACTGGCCGTACTCCCGCAATTCATCGATCCCGACCAGCCCACGGCGCTGCAATACGTCATCCTGACGGCTACGCTAGTGACCATTGATCTCGTGGTGATGGGCTGCTATACCGCATTCGCTTCAAACGTGCTGAGGCTGCTCAAAAAGCCCAGCCAATTTAGAATCGTAAATCGAGTACTGGGCAGCTTTTTTGTGGCGGCGGGTGGAGCGTTAGCGGTGTTTAAACGGGGCTAATAAATATCAAGACGACCTTCAATCCATGGCGGCACTCCCGTTCAATTACCACGCGGACGCATTCGTGAGTTATCTTATTTCGGAGGCTGCTAGCGGCGATTTAGACGGCGCATCATGTTTTTTAGGTTCTGCTGCACGGATTCTGAAAACACATCCGGACGTTATAAGCGCTGACACTCAGACTAAATTAATGAGCACCGCGAAATATATTTCTGATCACCAAATTTTTTATGGCGCTGATGTGAGCATATACGGCTCATTTGAAGATCATGTTGACGAGATTCAAAAACTTTCGGAACACAGATAACGCGTGAGAATAATGCTGTTGGTCATCTATCGATGCTTCCCAAACACCGCCAAGAAAATAAATAACAACACCAAAATCCCCGCCACCAAAAAGAAAATCTTCCATCCTGATTTCGGTGATTCGCCCTGTACTTCGCCGGTTTGGCCATTGACCATAAAGCGGTATGTTTTGCCTTTGAAAATATAGGCAGACATCCACACCGGCAGCAGGATGTGTTTAAACGTGAGGTGGGTGTAATCGGTGTTGAGGCCGGTAATGCGTTGATGGTCACCGCCGATATCTTGTTCAACCAATGAATGTACTTTGGCGTCGATGATTTGGCGGCCATGCGCAAAGCCTTCTTTTAAGCCGACTTGATAGGCTTCCGCCTGAAAACCGGTGATGTATTCCTCCTGATAAGGCACCAGTTCTTTGGTGTTCCAGGTGCGCATTTCGTTTGAGAATGCGCCCATGAGTGAGGAGCCCATAGCCGAGCCCAATCCACCGGTAGCGCCAGAAACTTGCGCCAGCATTTCGCGAGCCTGGGCGGTTTGCTGCATTTTTGCGGCCAGCGGCGAGCCTGCTTTCGCACCGCTGACGCTATAAGTAGAACTGGCTGGCACCAGTACGTCATCATGGAAAAATGAAACCGTGCCGGAAACATTAGTCCAGCGCGTCTGGGTGCGGGTTTCAGTGACACGCTCGCCGTTGGAATTGGTGGTTTGATAGCTCTCGGAATAGTCGTCGCCGCGTGCGCCGCTGTAACGCGAATAGGTGTTGGCGTCGAATGTCCAATAGGGAATGTACATGCCCCTGATGCCACCATCGCTCTGCGCAAATTGTTTGAGCGCGGACGGTGCCATCCACATGCCTTTAATCCACGCGCGCCATTTGTCTTGCGCTTGCAGCTTGGTGACTTTAAACGGCACCAGTGACTTCGGTTTGAGCAGCCGCTGCGCGTAACTTTTGGAGGTAATCGGCGTGCCGCAAAAAGTACACGCGGTCGCAAAAAGATTGGCCGCCAAGGTTTGTTCGGCGCTGCAATTGCTGCATTTAACCTGTTCTTGCGCATGGGTTTCATGCTCTGATACCAGCTTGTCCAGCCATGCTTCAAGATCAAGCTCCTCGACTGAATCATCGGTGTCGGATATTTCATTCGCCGCGCCGCAGTAAGGACATTTAAGCGATTTGGTGCCCGGGGCGAACGAAAATTTAGCGCCACACGAAGTACAAGGAAACGCCCGCACTTTGGCAGTCATTTGGTCGAGCGTGGTTTGGGATGCGTTAGGATTTTCCATGTGCTGGCCTACTTTGGGCTTGCAATTTAAAGTGATGTGTCTGATGACCCACTGTTGGTAACCTGTTCACAGCCATCACCAAACACAACGCCTCAAGAACCGCGTCCAGCTTGGCTCTTGGGCGATACACATTTAAAAACTAAGCGGGCGGCAAGGGCGGCGGTACGCCTGCAAACAACGCACCCAGCTCGGGAACGTCTCCTGCCTTCGCCCACTGCGCCATGCCCGCTTTCCATACGAGCGAGTCGCGCTTGAGCACGCCAGAACCGGCCTGGCCCTGGAGGGTGCTCATATCGAATGGCCCAGTTTGCGCACCGTTGACGGCGACGTGGAAAGTTACTTGTGCCGGTAGCGGGGGCGGTGCGGCGCCGTTGGCAGACGCGGCTGCGTTGGTCGCATTCATGGCACCACCCATCTGTCCTACCATGTTGCCGCCCATCGCAAAGCCCGCACCGAGGCCCATGCCCGCGCCCGCCGCACTATTTGGCGTGGTGGCGGCATCGTGAATCGAGCTGGCGGTTTCATATTGCGTGTAGGCCTGCAAATTGCCCACGGCCGCGATCGCGCCGCGCTTATCAATTGCTTTTTCGACCTCTTCGGGCAGGCCAATATCTTGCACCTGCACCTCAACCAGCTCAAGGCCCATCGCGGCGAAATCAGGCTGGATGCGGTCGCGCAGCATTTGACCGAGCACGCTGACTTTGGCTTCCATATCGATAATGCTTAAGCCTAGCTCAGGCATCACTTCTTTGATGCGCAAGCCGATTTTGCCGCGCAGATTTTCCTGGATCGAATCGGTGGTGAAACGGCCTTCGGTGCCGGAAATATCCTTGATGAAAATACCAGGATCGCTGATGCGAATCGCGTAAATACCGAACGCGGTCGCGCGAACAATGCCGAACTCGCTATCACGCATGGTGGCGGGGCCAGGCGTGCCCCATTTCAGGTCGGTGAATTTACGTGTATTGACAAAATAGACTTCGGCCTTGAATGGCGATTCAAAACCATATTTCCAGCCTTTGAGCGTGGACAGCACTGGCATATTTTGGGTGGTGAGCGTGTGCATGCCAGGCTTGAAAACATCGGCTAGTTGGCCCTCGTTGATGAAGACTGCCATCTGCCCTTCGCGAACGGTCAGTTTCGCGCCGTATTTGATCTCGTTATTCATCCGCTCAAATCGATATACGAGGGTATTGCTCGAATCATCCAGCCATTGGATGATGTCAATTAATTCACCAGTCAGTTTTTTCCACAGATCAACCATGTAGGGCTCTCCTTCAGCGAGTCTCAACCACGTTAAAAAACAAGAATACATCTTGCGCTATGCTACTTCATCGCTACAGTTCGTCAATACACCAACAGCCGATGAAAAACGCTTCTCTTAGTGCGCCTACACGTTATCACGGAAAACAGCCTCTCATTGTGACCGACCGCACGCAGGCAATATCGTTAATATTCGCCGATTAATTTATAGCATCCACACACCACTTTAACCGGCACGCAGAATATGACGATTACCGTTACTGAAATCAATATCTATCCCGTTAAATCTTTGGGCGGCGTATCAATAGGCACTTGCGAATCCACTTCGCGCGGGTTGAACCACGACCGCCGGTTCATGCTAATAGATGACCGTCACGAATTTTTGACACAGCGTGAGCACCCGCAAATGGCAACGATTCGGACTGCGTTAGACGGCAATGATTTGATTCTTTCTTCACCATTTGATGATTCAATCGCGGTACCGCTCCAGCCACGCTTGCTGCCCACCCGCACCGTAAAAGTCTGGTCAAGCCGCGTCCATGCGCACACCGTTTCCGCCGAGGCCGACACATGGCTCTCAGACTATTTGGGCGTTGACGCGAGGCTGGTTTATATGCCCGACACGAGCGAGCGGCGCGTGAGCCCGGACTTTGCACAAAATGGCGAGGTGGTGAGTTTTGCGGACGGCTATCCGGTGCTGATTGCGTCGGAGGAATCGTTGGCGGAACTGAATCATCGCATTGCGCAGGCGGGCGCTGCCCCGGTGACCATGGATCGATTTCGCGCAAACATTGTGGTCAAAGGATGCGCCGCTTTTGCGGAGGATACGTGGCGCGATTTCGCGATTGGGGAGGCAACATTTCGCGGCGTAAAACCGTGCACACGCTGCCAAATTACCACCACCGACCAAGCCACGGGCGAAGTATTGGGACCAGAGCCGTTGCGCACATTAGCCACGTTTCGTAATTCCTCCAAAGGCGTACGCTTTGGGATGAATTTACTAAACAAGAGGCTGGGTACCATCCGCGTTGCTGATGCGTTGCTGCCGCATTAATTTCTAAATCAGCGGCTAATTTTAATCGCGTCGCAGCATCTGCCAAGCGACTAGCGCCCATGCCGTAATAAAGCATAAGCCACCCAACGGGGTGATCGCACCCAATACGCTCATGCCCGTGATGGCGAGCGCATACAGACTGCCGCTAAACAGCACTACACCCACACCCATAAAAATAGCGGCAAGTGCTAGCCTGCGCGATTTGACATGATCGCTAACCTGCATCTTGCACATGACGCCGACCAGCATGAGCCCCAGCGCGTGAACCAAATGATATTGCACACCCGTTTGATAAACCGCCAGCATCTCTGGGGTGAGCCGCGTTTTCAACGCGTGCGCGCCAAATGCGCCGAGTAATACCGCCGATAACATCAGCATTGCGCCGATGCCGACGATAGTGTTTGCGTTACGGGTAGGCATCAACGAATGGAGTAATGCACGACGTTCGAACGCAGCAGCATTTAGGCGCTTTTTGCGGCGTGCGGCTTCAACAAAAAGGCACCCAGCGCAGGTAACAAAAATACCGTGCCCACCATGTTCAGGAAGAACATGAATGCCAGCAAGATACCCATATCGGCCTGGAATTTGAGCGCCGACATTGCCCACGTCGCCACGCCAAGCGTCATCGTGACGGCGGTAAAAATCATAGCGGTTCCGCGTTCACGCAAGGCCTCAAAGAATGCTTCTGCCAGCGGCATGCCCTGCTCCAGAAAAACTTCGATTCGGTCGTAAAGATAAATACCGTAGTCCACGCCAACGCCCACGCCTAGCGCGATCACCGGCAGCGTGGAAACCTTCAAACCAATGCCCAGCGCCGGCATTAGCGCTTCGCAAAGAATCGACACAATTCCGAGTGGAATTAAAATACACAACGTCGCGCGCAGGCTGCGGAAGGTGACTAAACACATGATAAGCAGCGCACCGAAAATCGCAGCGTGCATTTCGTAGCGCGCTTTGTCCACCGCTTCGTTGGTGGCCGCCATCACGCCGATATTGCCGGTGGCAAGTTTGAATTCAAGCTTGTCACTGTTGTTGGTGCTGGCGAAATTTTTAACCTCAGCAACCATGCGCTTAATACTTTCACCTTGCTGATCCGTGGTGTTGATCAATATCTGCATGGCCGAACAATCCGGGTTCAGCAAGCCAGTCGCGGTATCCACCGGCGTCACGCTCTGCGCCAGCACCTGCGGATCACGCGCGAGCTGGCGCCAGCGTAAATTGCCTTCGTTGTAACCTGCATTGATGGTTTTCGCGACACCGGGCAGTGACATCACCGATTTCACGCCATCGACGTTTTGCATGTACCAATCAAAATTCTCGATGGTGGTCATGATGTCGTAATTAGTGCACGCACCCGCCACGCCAGTGGTCTGCGCGACCACGCCGAGCGTATTGACTCCAATCGCGAATTTATTGACGATGGTGTCGTTATCCTGGTTATAACGTGAGTCTGCGCGCAGTTCAGGCACGCCAGATCCGTAGTCCCCAATCCGCAATTTATGCGCTTGCACCAGCCCCAAGGCGAGTACCGCTGCGCTGATAACGACCACCCAGATGGCGTGCTTGCGATCGGCAAATTTGGATGCCCAGCGCCACATCGCGTCGACCCGGCTTTCCTGGGTAATTTCCTGCGCGGCGGCGCGTGGTGACATCTTCAAATACGAAAGCATGATCGGCAACAACATTTTGTTGGTGATGATCATCCACGCCACGCCCAGCGATGCGGTGATGCCGAGCTCGCGAACGATGTCGATAGGGATGAGCATGATCACTGCAAAACCAAGCACATTCGTCAACAGCGCGAGCGTGCCAGGAATAAATAACTTTGAAAATGAATGCTTCGCCGCCGCCAGACTGTCTTTCCCTGAAATCACCTCGCGTTCCCACGTTTTTGTCATCTGCACAGCGTGCGAAACACCAATCGAGAAGATGAGAAACGGCACCAGAATGGATAAAGGATCAATGCCAAATCCGATAATCGGCAGCGTACCCAACAGCCATAACACCGGCATCATGGCGACGCTCAAAGCGACCAGCGTCAGCTTGATATCCTTGACAAAGAAAAACATCAGTACGGCAGTAATCAAAAAAGCGACGCCGAAAAACATCACCACACCCCTGGCGCCTTGCGCAATATCGCCTATCGCTTTCGCGAAGCCAATAATGTGAACGGTGTGGGCGGGGGTTTCATACTTGGCGCGTAAATCTTCGAGTTTTTGCGACAACTCCACGTAGTTCGTTTTTTCAATCTTGCCGTCGCCTTTCGG
The DNA here is from genome assembly GCA_025359285.1 of Burkholderiales bacterium. Lineage (GTDB taxonomy): Bacteria > Pseudomonadota > Gammaproteobacteria > Burkholderiales > Usitatibacteraceae > UKL13-2. The sequence goes on along the minus strand of JANYGV010000071.1, from coordinate 13,979 downwards.
GATGTATTCAAGCAGTCCGGCTGCCACTAGGGCACCAGAAAAATCGGATGCCACGGTGCGACCGACTTCGTTTGATTTCTGCACATTCCCGCGCACTATCGCCAGATCGGCGTCACTCCCTTGAAAAGTAGCGGGAATAACGTTACCGCCTGCAAATCCTTCTTCGACCACTTCAATAAAGCGGGTGTTAGGCGTAAACAACGAGCGCACGCTCGGCTTTTCAACACCATCCAGCCCCATGATGTCATCGGTCAGGCCTTTGAGCTTGGCCATAAATTCTTTGTTATAAATGTCTCCATCCTTTTGCACCAGCGCGACTGCGATGCGGTTAGCGCCGCCAAAAACGGTTTCATATTGTTTGTACACTTTCATGTACGGATGGCTTAACGGCACCATCTTGTTGAAGCCCGCATCGGTTCGCAACTGGCTGGCGAAAAAAACAAAAATTGCTGTCATGACCGCAAATATGATCAGCCAAATTTTGCGATTATCGAAAATGATGGCTGAAAATTTATTGATAAAGTTTTGGAGGTTCATGAATTCGCTCGTTGAATGGCGTCGCGTTATTATTTTTCTAAAATTAAATGATAGTTACCGGAATTCTTCTGCAGGTTAATGGCTTAGATGATTCGGTCGGTCATTTAGACGCGCACTTTAGCCGGCTACTTTTTGGGCACAGGCACGGCAGGCGCGGCAGGTGAAGCGGGAATAGCTGCGCCAGCGACTGGCGTTATTACGTCCCTGGCACCCGCCTCGCCGAATAATAAGATGGAACTCGGCGCACCGAGCAACGGCACCGCAATACCTTTGGTCGAACCGGTAGGCACTACCGTGAATGATCTGCCGTTATCGTGTGAAATAAGGGCAGTCCCGGCCAATCCAGCCAGCACCAGCGAGCCGTCAGGTAACAGCGTGGCACCCATTATTGAGGCAGTTGATTTGTTTTCCACCGGAATCCAGCTTTTGAGCGATGGATCCGCGCTACGAAAAATGCGTCCACGCAAACCATGTATCAGCACGGCCCCATCTGCGGCCTGAATCGCGCCAAAAAACGAACCCTTGTAGGGCGATTCCAGCTTGCTCCAGGTTTTCCCTGCATCATCCGACTTCAGCAAAGTACCCGCTTCGCCCGCAATGAAAAGTTTGCCTTCACCAATTTTAATAATGGCATTCAGATGTTTGTCATCCTCCGAAATTTTGCGCGATGTCCATGACTTGCCGCCGTCGCTGGTTTCATAAAACGCACCATACGCGCCCACTGCAAAACCGGAGGCCGGATTGGTGAACACAATGTCCATAAGCGGCTTTTGTTCGGCGGGTGCCGAAAACGCTTGTGTCCAGGTGTTGCCTTCATCCACGGTTTTCAAAATCAACGCGTCATGGCCAACCGCCCAGCCATTTTTTGCATCCACAAAATAGACCGCCGTGAGCATCGGCACATTCGCTGGCGTTTGTGCACGCTCCCAATTTTCACCATTACTATCCGACACCACAATGTAGCCGCGATCACCCACGGCAACCACACGATTACCAATTCGCGTTGCGTCATTCAGCAGCAGACGTGACATGGTTTGCTTGGACAGCGGACCAGCGGGCGGCATCACGCTGGGATTTATTTGCGCGTCAACGCGGACAGAAAACGAGAGGACGAGCATTACCGTTAACAAGACAATATTCGCGAAAACGGCCCTGCTGCCAGGGCGGGAGATCGACTTCAAACCAATAGCTAGGCGACACGGACGTGACATAAAATTTCCTCGGAGTTGGCCGATATTCAATCTGAAATTGTGCGGCACAAAAACACTTGGGGGCAATCACGCGACATGCTGCGCAGTTGCCCCCACACTGGTCTCAAGCAAACAGGCTAAAGTTACCGGGTGCCCGTACCTCGCAAGTTTTGCGGCGTGTAGTCGGCAGCAGTGCGTTTGATTGGCTCATAAATTTTGCTCTCTTCCGCACGCAAACCCATGGCGATATAACGGCGCGATTGCAAATCGTGGTGGACTTCGACCGTACCGAACCACATTGGAATGTTGTACCAATTCTCGTTATGCTGCTCTGCAAAGCGCCAGAGCTGACCGCGGCCATCGTATTTATCGGTCGCCACGACCGCCCAGCTATCTTCGTCGATATAGAAAGTACGCTTCGAGTAGATATGGCTGGTGCCTGGCTTGAGCGTGCCCTCAACGACCCAAACCCGATGCAGCTCGTAGCGCGCAAGGTCCTGGTTGATGTGACCCGGCTTAAGTAGCTCGCTATATTTGACGTTGGATTCAGAAAGTTTGTAGGAGTTATACGGAATGTACATTTCCTTTTTTCCGATCAGCTTCCATTCATAACGGTCCGTTGCGCCGTTATACATACCGAAATCATCGTTGGTGCGCAGGCCGTCTGCTGCCGTACCGGGATTATCGTAAGCCACGTTTGGTGCTAACCGGACGCGACGTTGCCCGGGATTGTAAGTCCATGCCGAGCGCGGCTCCTTGGCTTGATCAACGGTCTCGTGTACGAGCAGAATCTGTCCGGCCAAACGCGCAGGCGCGGTGGTGGTTTGCAGATAATTGAGCTTTTTGTTGGCCTCACGGTCGGCAGGCTTCTTGGATAAATTGCCGTATGAGGTATCGTATTCGTATTCGAATTTGACGAGCGCAAAATCACCGCCTGAGGTGACCGCCGCTTGCGACCAGTTCATTGCAAACGTGTCACCCACATAACGCAGCAAATGGTTCCAGATGGCCTCATTACCGTTTTTAGGAATCGGAAACGGAATTCCACCGGTGCAACCAACCACACCGTTGCCGCCCGTGGCTAGCTTGGCTTTGGCCGCACAATCTTTAGTTTCGGCATAGTGACCCGCCGGGAAAGCAGCGCTACGATGAGTCGGGAAAACACGCAGTTTGTAGGTGGGGTATTGCTTTAGCATCGCCAACTGGCCAGGTGACAAGTTGTCTTTGTACTTATCCGCGTTGGCGGCATTGATAGTGAACAATTCCTTGTCCGCCGCATAAGGATCGGGATACGCGCCACCTGGCTTGTAGCCCGCCATGGGCTTAGTGATACCGCCGTCCCATGCAGGGATAGTGCCGGCAGTATTGGCCGCTTTTTCAGCGCCCAGAGGGGTCAGCGTGGTGCCTAGCTTAGCCAGATCTGCGGCCGCTAATTCAGCGTGCGCGCCTGTGTTTAACACCAGTGCGCCCAGCGCAGCTGACGTTAACATCGCCAATCGTTTCAATTTCATTTTTTCCTCCAGATTATGGGTAAGTACTGCTTTAACATCCGCCGCGGCGCTCTTCAGGCGCCTACTGCAATTTTCCTGATGGTTAGACTGGCCTAGAACGAATAGGTGACAACGACCGAGTAAAAGTCGCGGTCGCGAATGGAGTTGGAGTTGGTGCAGTAGCTTGCGCCCTGAGGCGCACGCCCTAGCGCGGCAACGCCATTGATTTGGGCCGCCAACGCTGTCTGACCAGGATTGGTAATCTGATCCGACCCGCAATAAGTGCGGCCACCAAAGAAATTGGTATACGAAAAATCGAGCGTCAATTTTTTCTGCCAATCGAAGTTGGTTCCGAATGAGACTGACTTCACGCCCTCGGTAAACGTTTGTGAAACGCCTTTCACATCATGGTTGAATGCGATACGCGGCGCGACGTTGGCATTTAATACCAAATTCGGATATTCGGCGCGGCCCACCAAACGATAGCCCCACGAATTCTCGGTCACAAAACCATCCGTCTGCACCGAGCCTGCCTGACCAGCCACAGCACCTTGCAACGTTGCTGGCAAGGTGACGCCAGGGCCGTTGTATTTCAGGTTAGTGTTCAAACCGTTGTATTTGGTGAAACCGATCTCGCTCACCAATACCACTTGATCCGCGCCGATGATATTTGGGATCCCTTTGGTCGCCGTCATCTGTGCCTGTGTCATTTTAACGCGGCTCCAACCTTGCAGGTTCGTACCGTTCGGCACCAATCCCGCCGCAGACGCGCCAAACGGCAGCGACGCGCTCACTGTCCCTGGAATCGTGACGTAACCGGTTAGCAAATTGGGTGCGCCTAACGCCGCTAGAATTACCTCTGGCCCAGCAATAGCGAGCGGCTGATTCGGGCGATACGAAATTTCACCCTGCAATGCGGTGCCGATCGGGCCTTGTGTGTTGAATGAGAAACCCAGCAGACGAATATTCTCGGGATATTCGGTGTAGTAATTAGCGGTGCCGGTCTGGCCACTCAGTGCGCCAAAGGGTGTACCGGTCAGCGCCGACGATACCGTTCCCTTGGTGCCCGACAGGAATGGAATACGGCTGTGGTAATTCAGATAATAAAAGCCAAATTCGGTGTTGTTAAGCTCGCTCGCCAAATAGCGAAAGGCAAAACCATACTGGCCATGGTCGCTCGGGTCTTTATCTGCCACTCTGGATGCCCAGATCGCCGCCGCAGGATCAAATAGACCAAACGCATTCTGCGCAGGCAGGCCCAAACCGGGGGTATTAGGCCCCACCGGATTGGTGGCTGGCTTGCCGGTCAAATCGTTGCGACGTCCAAAGCTGACAAACACCTGATTGCCGTCATCGGACGCGAAATCGTTATTGCTCCAGTACGATCCACGCGGGTCGAGCTTAGTGCGGTCGTGATTGAATTGCACGAATGCCTCGACGCTGGCAGCCTTGGTGAATTCATAGGAGGCGAGCAAGCTGGAGGTCGGCAGGAATGCTTCCTTGAGTTCCGAGCCGGGCGTGCGCAGCTTGACCAAATCGACCGAGTTGATCGTGTTGATGCTGTTCGGAATGAAGGTCGATTCGCCCCATGAAATCACTTGATTACCGGCCCTCACACGCAGCTTGTTGCCCGCAACATCAAAACTGCGGGTCACGAAAGCGTCCAGCATCCGGGCATCGCGGCCAACACGGTCTTTGGCGATGGGGCCCAAAGTGTCTTTGTTGCGGTTCGTGAAATCAACAAAATAAGTGCCACGCGCAAACAAACCCCAGCCTTCATATTTCAAATCCAGTTCGTGCGTTCCTTTTAAGACATTGGAGAAAGGCTTGCCTTTTTTATAATTGCGATCGCCGTCATCCTCGTTTACAGAGCGCTCGCTGCCGCCGTTGGCGATACCGATCAGGCTCTTGATCGGCGCTTGGGCACGAATGGACAGTCCGTATGAAAGAGTGGTGTCAAAGCTGCCCGTTACGCCCGTATCGTAGGTAAATTGAATGGCGTTAGCGGATCCCGCGAAACTTAGTGCGATGGCGGAAACCAGGGCGGAAGCAACGGCCGCAGCCGATGCCTTCACGACCGGCAGAAAAGCACGATGGCTTTGAGTGATGTGACTCATTGGGTGTTCTCCTCGAAAGTTATTTATTTGAACCGCTCATTTTTATAACGTAAATGCAAACTTCAATCATGCCGGTCGCGCCAACTGGCATCCCTTGATTTGAACTCAGCAACTCCAAAACACATGAGTTCGCACCAAGTACCAATCACATCCACGTCTCTAGTAGGAACTCTACAGCAAAATTATCGCGACGTAATCGATTTTCCTGTGCTGCATTGCAGCAATACAACACTTTAAAATGAACGTAACGTCAGTTACTTACCGCGCTTTTCTTTGACGCGGGTTTGAAGCTACTTTAAGACTGGTTTTGAGTTTATTTAGAACTCGATTACATCGCTTCAAATAGTCCCGCCGCTCCCATTCCAGTGCCAATACACATCGTTACCATGCCCCACTTTTGCTTGGTGCGGCGCATGCCGTGAATCAGCGTCGCGGCGCGGATCGCACCGGTCGCGCCGAGCGGATGGCCTAGCGCGATCGCACCGCCCAACGGATTGATTTTGGTCGCGTCCAGCCCTAGGTCTTTGATTACCGCGAGGGACTGCGCTGCGAACGCTTCGTTCAACTCAATCCAATCCAGATCCTGATGATTAATGCCCGCCTGCTTCAGCACTTTTGGAATCGCCTTGATTGGCCCGATGCCCATGATTTCAGCCGGCACACCGGCGACAGCGAACGATACAAATCGCGCCAGCGGCTGAACGTTATATTTTTTTAGCGCCTTCTCAGACATCAACACCAACGCACCTGCACCGTCCGACATTTGCGATGAATTGCCCGCGGTGACGCTGCCTTTCACGGCAAATACCGCACGCAATTTAGCCAATGACTCTACCGTCGAATCAGGGCGCGGGCCTTCATCGGTATCGGCCATTTTTTTGCGATGCTTGATTTGGCCACTGGCGAGATCAGGCGATGCGGTATCAATTTCATACGGCACAATTTCGGCTTTGAAATGCCCTGCCGCAATCGCCGCCGCCGCCTTCGCGTGTGACGCTGCTGCAAAGGCGTCCTGCTCTTCGCGGGATACTTTCCATTGCTGCGCAACCTTCTCAGCCGTGATCCCCATGCCGTACGCAATCGCCACATGCTCGTTGTTGGCAAACACGGAAGCGCCCAATGCTACTTTGTTGCCCATCATTGGCACCATCGACATCGATTCCGTGCCGGCCGCAATCATCACATCATCATCGCCGCCACGAATACGATCCGCTGCCATGCTGATCGCCTGCACCCCAGATGAACAGAACCGATTGATGGTCACACCCGGCACCGAATCGGGCAATCCCGCAAGCAACACGCCAATGCGCGCCACGTTCATACCCTGCTCGCCTTCCGGCATCGCACAGCCCACCACCACATCACCAATATCGGCGGGGTCGAGCCCTGGCACCTGCGCAATTGCGCCGCGCAAAACGTGAGCGAGCATATCGTCAGGGCGTACACTTTTAAACATGCCGCGTGGCGCTTTGCCGACTGGCGTGCGCACGGCGGCAACAATATAAACATCTTGAAGTTGTTTCATTTTTTTCTCCAGTGAATTTGAGTTGGGCGGGAAATGTAGCGCAGCGTTAATTGCGCAGCGGTTTTCCGTTCTTCAGCATGAACGCGATGCGGTCCTGCGTTTTCGGCATCTTCGCCAGTTCGCAGAAATGATGGCGTTCTAAATCCAGCATCCATTTTTCATCGACCATCGAGCCGGGCGTGACTTCACCGCCGCACAAACACGCCGCGATCCGGCTGCCGATTTCGTAATCGTGCTCGGAGATAAAGCCGCCTTCTTTCATATTCACCAAAATCATTTTTAAGGTCGCGATGCCGGTGTCACCTGCCACCGGGAACTGCGTGGGCGGCACGGGCGGACGGTAAACCGAGGCCGCCATCGCGCGAGCATTTTCCAATGCGACCAACAACAATTCATTGCTGTTCAAAATAATCACATCGCGCCAGCGCAGATAGCCCATTTCTTTGGCGCCCAACGCCGACTTCGATACTTCACCCATCGCAACCTGCTTAAACATCTTGGTGATTTCAGGCAGCAAATCTCCACCCCGCGCACCCAATGCAGCGCGCAACGCGATCTCCTTCAATCCACCGCCCGCCGGCAGCAGGCCGACACCGGCTTCAACCAAACCAATGTAGCTTTCAAGCGAGGCAATTACGCGATCTGAATGCATCACGAATTCGCAGCCACCGCCGAGCGCCAAACCGTCAACTGCCGACACCACCGGTATCAGGCTGTACTTGATACGCTGCGAGGTTTGCTGGAACACATTCACCATCGCTTCAAATTCGTCGAAGCGACACTGCTGCAAAGATTCCAGCGCTTTCACTAAATTCGCGCCCGCCGCGTAGGGTGGCTCCGTCTGCCAAATCACCAGCCCTTTGTAATTTGCCTCGGCTTCATCAATCGCTTTGTTCAAGCCTTCCAGCACATCGCTGCCGATGGAATGCATTTTCGATTTGAAAGAAACAATCGCAATATCGTCGTAACCCGCGGCCGTCCACATGCGTACCGCGTCAGTTTCGAAAATGGTCGTGCCTTGGTTGGATTTTTCACCGAGCATGAGTTCTGGGAAAAATTGACGCTGATAGACCGGCAAGGTAGAACGCGGCACCATTTTTCCAGTGGCCGCGGAATAGGAGCCTTCCGGCGAATGTACACCCGCTCTGCCATCAAGCACCCACGCAGGCAACGGCACATTTGCCATCGTTTTACCAGCCGCAATATCTTCTGAAATCCATTGCGCAATCTGCGCCCAACCGGCGGCCTGCCACAATTCGAACGGGCCCATTTTCCAGCCGAAACCCCAGCGAATCGCGAAATCAATGTCGCGGGCGCTGTGCGCGATGTCGCCTAATTGAATCGCGCAATAGTGGAATAAATCGCGGAATATTGCCCACAAAAATTGTGCCTGCGGGTGCGCGCTGGCGCGAAGTGCAGCGAATCGTTCGGCGGGATTTTTCACCTTCAACATCGCCGCGACTTCATCTGCCATTTTGCCGTCTGAAATTTTGTAATCCTGCGCCGCCAAGTCAAGAACCATGATGTCCTTGCCTTTTTTGGTGAACACACCGGCCTTGGTTTTTTGACCCAGCGCGCCTTTGGCAATCAGCGCGGTCAACCACACGGGGCTTTGATAAAACTTGTGCCACGGGTCATTCGGCAAGGTGTCCGATAATGTTTTAATCGTCAGCGACATCGTGTCAAGACCGACGACATCCGCCGTGCGAAAAGTCGCACTTTTAGCGCGACCAATCGCCGGGCCGGTCAAGGCGTCGGCCACATCGAACGGCAGCTTGAATTCGCCAGTGTGATACATGGTCGAGGCCATTGAAAACACGCCGATGCGGTTCGCGACAAAATTTGGCGTGTCTTTGGCGCGAACCACGCCTTTGCCGACCGTGGTGACGAGGAAGGTTTCGAGCTGATCAATGATGGCGGGCTCGGTCTGTGCCGTGGGAATGAGCTCGACTAATTTCATATAGCGCGGCGGGTTAAAAAAGTGAATGCCGCAGAAGCGATGGCGCAGCGCTTCAGGAAACACTTTCGATAGCTCAGTGATGCTCAAGCCGGACGTGTTCGAGGCGAAAATCGTATTCGCGCCAAGGAACGGGGCGACTTTTTCATACAACGATTTTTTCCAATCCATTTTTTCTGAAATCGCCTCAATGACCAAATCGCAATCGCGCAGCCATTCCAGATTTTCATCGTAGTTGGCTGGCGTAATCAGCGACGCGCGCGATTTCAACGCCAGCGGATCAGGTGAAAGCTTGGTGAGCCCGTCCAGCGCCTTCAACACAATGCCATTTTTCGGGCCTTCCTTGGCGGCGAGATCAAACAAAATCGCCTTCACGTTCGCGTTGGTAAGATGCGCGGCAATCTGCGCGCCCATCACGCCGGCGCCGAGAACGGCAACTTTTCTGATGTGGAAATTTTTCATGCTTCACTCCTAGTTAGCGGAACCTTGTAGTGGATCTTTATGGCGGAACTCTAAAACTTTTTTTATTGACTGCTCACAAGCACTGGGGCGGCTTAACAAGCATTTTTGCTCGCCGACGCGCTTCTATGCTGGGGTTTGCCATTTAGTACTCTGGGAACAGCGCTCTTGGCTTATGGTTTTCATCAATCGCCACATAGGTCAGCACGGCTTCCGTCACTTTCACGATTTCAGAACCAAAGCGATGTCGTTGTGCGTAAACCTCAACCTCCACCGTAATCGAGGTGCGGCCGGTCTTGATCACTTTGGCGTAAAAGCTGACGAGGTCGCCAACGAACACCGGCTCTTTGAATAAGAATGAATTCACCGCGACCGTGACGACACTGCCCATAGCGCGCTGATGGGCCGGCACACTACCGGCCAAATCCACCTGCGCCATCACCCAGCCACCAAAAATAGTGCCGTTTGCGTTGGTATCCGCCGGCATGGGAATAATGCGAATCGTCGGCTGCCGATCAAGGGGCAGAGTAATAGGAGCGGCAGTGGACAGTGCTGGGTTTGAGGAATTGGGCAATGGGGAATTCATAGCACGTGCCCCTTGTACATTTCATCAATTTGCGCCGCATGTTTTTCAAAAATGGCCACGCGCTTCAGTTTGAGCGTGGGCGTCATCAGGTCGTTATCGATGGTCCATTTTTCGGGTGCGACGGTGATTTTTCGCACTTGCGCGTAGCCTGGAAAATCCTTGATTTTTTTGGTGATGCGCTGGATCAAAAACTTTTCCGCTTTGTCTCGTCCACTGCCGCTCAAATTGGGGTCGAGCTTGTTTTCTGTCGCTACGCGGCCCCATTCTTCATCGTTGATCACGGCGATGGCACACAAATAGGGCTTGCCCTCGCCATAGATCAACACCTGCTCAAAAATAGGGTCCAAACCAATCGCGATTTCCATATCAACAGGCGGGACTTTTTCACCGTTGCCCATCACAATGATTTCTTTGAGCCTGCCGGTAATGCGCACAAAGCCATCAGCATCAATCGATACCTGATCACCGGTGGTGAGCCAGCCGTCGGAGGACAACACCGCATTCGTGGCATCGATGTTGTTCCAATAGCCCAGCATCACATTTGGCCCACGAGCGAATAGTGCGCCGTTATCGCCGACCCGTAATTCCACCCCCGGCACGGCTAAGCCGATGGTGGTCGGATCATTTTTATTCAGCAAATTCACCGTCAATAAAGGGCTGGCTTCAGACAATCCGTAGCCCTGACAAATCGGCAAGCCTAAGCCCACAAAGACCTTGGCCACCGCGGGTGAAAGTGCCGCACCGCCGGAAATAGCCAGTCGTAAATTGCCGCCCAAGCGCGCCAATAATTTATCGGCGACTAATTTTTTTAAGACCGGCCACAATAAAAATTGCGGCTGCCAGGTCGCCCGGCCTTGATCGAATTCAAATTTCGACCAGCCCGTTTTTACCGCGAAATCAAACAGCTTGCGCTTCACGGGCGAGGCTTTTTTAAGCTGATCATTAATCGCCGCTAAAAAACGCTCATAAATACGCGGAACTGAAAAAATAATGGTGGGCTGGATTGTGCGAAAGTCTTCTGCGAGCTGGGGAATGGAGCGTGAAAAAGCCATTGACGCACCAGAAATCACATTCAAATAGTAGTCACAAGTGCGCTCAAACATATGGGATAACGGCAAAAACGACAGGAAAATATCCTCTTGGTAAATATCGTAAATACACAAACCCGATTGCGCATTCGACAAAATATTGCGATGCGAAAGCATCACGCCTTTCGGCTTGCCGGTGGTGCCACTCGTGTAAACAATGGTCGCCAAGTCTGCGCCCGTGGCGGGCGAGCGCTCAAAACTGCCGGGCGCATTCGGCAACCATTCCGCCAATGTTTTGAGCCGTGGTTCGTCGCTATCGACGATGGGTTTGATGCTCAAAATAAGCTTTAACGGCGTCAGTTGATCGCGCACCGTTTTAAGGCGTTTCCAATGTTCCTCGCCGTCTATGACGATAACCTTCACGTCGGCGTCATTGATGATGAAGGCGACATTATCGGGCCGGTCGTCGACAAACAGCGGCACCGGCACCATGCCGTGGGCAAAGGCGCTTTGATCGGCAAGTACCCAATTACTGCTATTTTTTTGCATGATGGCGAGCCGTTCGCCGGGCTGGAAACCATCGCGACGCAGACCTTCGCGCATCAGCGCGACCCGGTCGCCCATTTCGCGCCATGTCGTGCCTACCCATTCTTTGGTGCTGCCGTGAAATTCACGGTAAGCCAGCGCGTTGGGCGAGGTGCGGCAACGCAGCGCAAACACGTCCGCGATCGTTGCGTCATCGTCAAACATGACATAGCGCGTACCACGCCGGTTTTCCAGTTTGATGGCGGTTGCCTGTGCTACCGCTACCTCTGCTGTTGATGGGGTTCTCGATATTGCTGCCAAATCATTTCTCCAGCCGTCCGAAGTCGGCGCATCCGTGGGGAGTGCAGCTCGCAGCAGCGAAATAAAGCCTCGCTGGAGGGGAAATGCACCGCTAAGCCTAAAATTATACGGCTTGGACATGATTTTTATAGCGGCCATAGATTGCTAAACAATTGTTGCCCAGCCTGCATCAGCGATAAACCGCTGACCATGCTTTTGTTCCAGCAATTTCAGCTCCTGCAGCAATTTATCTTTGCCTGCGGCGCGCAGGTATTTCAGTGGCCCACCGCGATGCGGTGCAAACCCAGTGCCAAAAATGATGCCCGCGTCGCATAAATCCGCATCGGCAACAACGCCTTCCCGCACGCACGCGACCGCTTCATTGACCGCGGGCAACGTCATGCGCATCCACAAGGGAGCCAAATCCACCGTGCCACTGCCATGCGCTCTTTGCGGCTTGCCGTTCACCCATTTATAAAATCCCTCGCCTGATTTTTTGCCGAGTTTTTTGGCGTCAACCAGCTCTTGAATCTTCGCTGGCTGCGGATTACCCGGTTTATGCAATTCGCGACCCACCGCCAGCCCCACGTCCAGCCCTACCACGTCGGCTAATTCTATCGGCCCCATCGGCATACCGAATTCCTTCGCCGCAGCATCAATGGTTTCTGCCGGAATGCCTTCGGCCAGCATCACTTGCGCCTCGGTCATGTAAGGCGTCAAAATTCGATTTACTAAAAAGCCGGGGGCGGACTTTACCGGCAACGGCAGCTTGTCGATTTTTTTCACGAATGCCTGCGAACGCTGCATGGTCTCCGTCGAAGTGTTCGGCCCTTCGACGATCTCGACTAACATCATCTGCGCGACCGGATTGAAAAAATGGATGCCGACCAGCCGTTCGGGCCGCGTTAAGCCGACCGATAATTCCTGAAGCGGAATCGATGATGTATTGGTGGCCAGAATGGCGCTGGGCTTCATGCGCGGCTCAATCGCCGCGTAAAGTTTTTTCTTGATCTCTGCATTTTCGACAATCGCTTCAATCACCAGATCGCAATGCGCGACCCCATCACCCTTCACATCCGGCGTAAGGCGATCCATTGCCGCCTGCACCAGATGCGGTAATTTAAGCCGTTTTTTGTACGCCTCGGCAGCACGTTTAATTGCGGGCGCAATCCGCGCATGATCCAAATCTTGCAGCGTGACCTTCAGCCCGCGTAACGCGCACCATGCGGCAATATCACCGCCCATCACACCCGCGCCGATAACGTGAACATGATTGATATCGGACTTGCCCGCGCCTATGGACTTCAAACGGTCTTGCAATTTAAAAATGCGGATCAGGTTGGGCGCAGTGGGGTGGCTGAACAGGCTTTGAATCGAGATCGGATCACCGGCCGGTACAACACGCGGATCACCACCGAATTTTTCCCATAAATCAATAATCGCGTACGGTGCCGGATAGTGGTCTTTGCGCGCACGCTGTGCCACTTTCTTGCGCGACATATTGGCCACCCAACCGCGAATGATCGGCCAATTGCTGATCGCGTCCTTGAACGCAGGCTGATGTGGCGCGCGCGGTTTCGCGAGAAAAACTTTCGCCGCATTTAAAAAATGCCGACGCGGTGTGACATCGTCCACCAACCCCATCCGCTTGGCTTTTTTGCCATCCACACCTCGACCCGTCAACATCAAATCGAGCGCCTGCGCCGCACCGATTAACTGAGGCATACGCTTGGCGCCGCCCCAACCCGGCACAATGCCCAGCATCACTTCCGGCAGCGCCATCTTCGATTTTGCGCCATCGTCCATGATGCGGTAGCGACATGCGAGCGCTAACTCGGTGCCACCGCCCATGCAAAAACCATGAATCATTGCGAGCGTGGGAAACGGCAACGCCGCAACCTGATCGAATACATCGCAACCGAGCTTGGTAAACGCGAAAGCTTGGTCCGCACTGGTGATCCGCGCGAATTCGTCAATGTCTGCGCCTGCGGCGAAGCCGTTTTCTTTCGCGGATAAAATTGCTAACGCCTTTGGCGGATTGACCTTAAGCTGCGCACAGACATCGCCTAGCTCGTGCAGCGCCTCGCTCGAAAACGTATTTGTGCTTTCACTGCCATCGGCAAAGGATTTATCAAAATACAAAAATGCCGGGCCGCCAATGTCAGCGGTGTTTGGCGTTTGTTCAAGTCGCCAGTGTTTCCATGTCTGCATTATTATTTTCCTTCTGGGTGCTGTCTTGAGCGTTTGGGTTTGCTTTAGCGTTAG